>NZ_JBLYZG010000077.1:0-20524 GCF_049310245.1 Endozoicomonas sp. ALB115
AGGTTTCACCATCATCGTTGAACCGCCCGGTGCGGACCCGCATGCCGGGTGCTGTGGGGAGGGCCGGAGAAAGACCAGCCCTTACCCGATTTAGGCTCACGCTTTTGATTTTTGTCTGGGTCTATGCGGTTAAAAATTTGAGGGGTTGTAGATCTGAAAGGTTTATTCTCTTTCGTGCTTGCCATATTTCATAATTATCCTGCATTGCAAGCCAACTTTCAGGTGTCCGACCAAGAACCTTTGATAATCTCAGTGCCATTTCCGGTGAAACTGCACTTTTTCCTTTTATAACTCTGTTAAGAGTTGAAGCAGCTACACCAAGCTGTTCGGCCAGATAACGACAACTAATTGCATAAGGCTCCATGTAAATGGATTCTATGAACTCTCCAGGGTGAGGTGGATTGTGCATGGACATTAGTGATAATCCTCATAGTTAAGGATGTACGCATTGCATCCCGAAATTCAAAGGTAACTCGCCAGTTACCACTCACTGAGATTGACCATATTCCTGACCTATTACCCTTCAATGGATGAAGAGAAAAACCAGGAAGGTCAATATCATCAAGCACTTGGGCAGTATCGATTGCAGTCAGCTGCATTCTTAGCTTCTTTGCGTGCCTGGCCTGAATTCCAGCCTTTTTGCCCGTATCAAAGAACTGTTTGAGCCCTTTATGTTTGAATGATTTAATCATGCCAATGAGTGCAGCTTATTGCGCAACACGAATCAACAATGGAAGTTTGTACGATGTTGCAGAGTGAGCCTAACGCTTGAAGTAACCGGACGCAGCGGAGCGGAGCGGAGCGGAGTTCCGGTTGACTGACTTGTTATGTTCACTTACTCCAAGCCTTCCGCCCAGGAAGCATCAGTCATTCGAGGATCGTCAATCCGCTGGCCGAAGCAGTTGTATTGTTCTTCCTTGATACGCTTGAACATAAACGGTTCAAACAGCATCCGGTAGATTTTGCTGGCATTACCTCCGTTTCTGGTTTTCCGGTGACAGCTTTCAATGAATTTTTCTTTTTCCAGCTTTCTCAAACTGGTGCAGATCGTTCCTTGGGTTACGCCAAGAATTTCTGCCAGTGCTCCCTGGCTCGGCCAGCACTCCCCTTCAGAGTTGGCAAAGGTCGCCAATACAACCAGTAAGTACCTCTGGGTCATGTTCAGGTTTTCCAAACCTTCTGTATTGAGTTTTACCCGTATCAACTTTGCAATCCCAATTGTGTAGGCAAAGGAAATCATTGCTATACTGTCTCCCGAGCAGCAGCTCATTGCTATACAGAGAAACCCGGTAGGAGCCGCTAACTCCGACGATCCGGGTTTTTTCTTGTGTGCGGGAAACTTAGACCACATACAGGGGATTGCAAGACAAATAGACCTTATTAGTTTCGACCCCAAAACATAGTGGTGAAACTAATACAAACAAGATAAAGAACAGTATCAAAAAACAAGTTGTGCGCTGCGGGCAGCATGGGTGAACATAACGCCGCATTAAGTGGTGAGTAAACGTGTGCCATGTTTGAGCGAAGCGAGTTCGGCACGCGTTTGCGCATCCAGCTTAAATGCTTTGTTATATGCCCGTTTGCCCAAGCCTGATATTAGACCAATTCAAAAACTGGACATGGAGTTCCTTGATGAAACTTCAGTTGCCAACGAAAGCCGTTAAAAGCCCAAATAGAGCAACGTTTAGCATAGTCGCTAGTTTCGCCCGACGGCGCTACTAAAACTGACTCATATTTCAATAGCTGAACCGATGGTTCAAGTTGGACACATTCATAGTTTTGCGAATGAATCCGAACCTCTGAAGGTTCTTCTGAACTCATCATTTCTATGATTGAAGCAAAGTCATAACTAATACCTGATTTACCAATCTCAGAAAAGCTAGGATGAATCAGACGTTCGATATCTAGCAAACTCTGACGTATTTCGTACTGATGAAGTTCGATTTCTTGCTCAATCAAGATATCCATATATTCTCCAAATTCGATAAGGCATATAACACCTGCGTCACAGGCGCAGTCCTGTGAACGCCCTTGTTAAACGCTGACTGGCAGAGACTAGCAACAATGGATATTGAATTAAAAGACTGCCCGTTCTGCGGGAGTGAAGTCAAAATGAAAGGTGGCCCGTGGGCGCAAGAAAGTTTCTCGATCTGGTGCAAAGGGTGTATGCACCACATGGATGGCGGAATGGACGAGAGCAAACTTGCTGAAAAATGGAACCGCCGAAACGTAGTAGGCAAAGCAGACGACAGCAATTCCCGCTGATCATTGATAAATGCCTAATCCAATAGATCTTTCCATAACTCATTCATTTAGGCCAAACGAAATCATGCTGCCCGATCAGCCAGGCTATCAGCAAGTTCAGAACACAGGTTAAACAGGGCTACCAGAAACTCCCCTATGTGGTGTCAACCATCAAGTGTTTTAAGCTGACACTCCTGCCTTCAATAATCGCTGTAAACAGATCTTCCCAGTTATCGATGGTGAACCAGTCAAATAAGCCCCGTATCGGGAGGAAAATAAAGAAAATAAGGACACCCAAAAATTTGACTAATCGGCCACACTGTCTATTTTTCTTCTGGAGCCTCTTAAGGGCATTAAGGAAATCTACCCAGTAACCAAAATAAATGACATGACGACCGCCCGAAAAAACCTCATAGATCCAGCCAGTACGCCCTACTACCACTGCATGGCACGCTGCGTTCGCAGGGCCTTCCTATGCGGCAAAGATAATTTCTCAGGCAAAAACTATGAGCATCGCAGGCAGTGGGTGGTTGATCGGTTGAAAGCGCTTTCTGGTATTTTTTCCCTGGAAGTCTGTGCTTATGCGGTGATGTCGAATCATTATCATGTGGTGCTCCATATCAATAGTCAGCAAGCCAAAAAATGGGGCACCAAAGAAGTCTTACAACGTTGGACGCAGCTGTTTGCAGGTCCGCACCTGGTTCAGCGTTTTCTTGTCGGCGATCAGCTGGGCAAAGCAGAGCTGCTGCGAGTCGAAGAATATGCCCAGGAGTACCGAGGTCGCTTAATGGATATCAGCTGGTTCATGCGCTGTCTCAACGAATACTTAGCCCGGCTGGCCAATAAGGAGGATGAGTGCAAAGGGCGCTTTTGGGAAGGTCGTTACAAAAGTCAGGCTCTGTTAGATGAGGCAGCATTGCTGACTTGCATGGCCTATGTCGACTTAAACCCCATCCGGGCAAAAATTGCAGCAACGCTGGAAACCTCAGAACATACCTCTATTAAAGAGCGCATTGAGTCATACGACAGCGTAAACGGAAAAAAACAAAAAGCACCCTTGAAGCCGTTAAAAGCTCAGGGTCAAAACCCGGAACAGGCGATTCCATACCCACTCAGTAGCTACTTTGAACTGGTTGACTGGTCTGGCCGAATTGTCCGAAAAGGCAAACGTGGTCGTATAACTGACGATGTACCACCTATCCTGGAGCGCTTGGGTATTGACCCAAAAGAATGGTTGGAGACTATGCGGTGGAATAATCGTTTTCACCGCGCAGTCGGCAAGCTGGCTTCACTGAAGGCTTATGCAGAAAGCACCGGAAAATGCTGGGTTCATGGGGTGTCTGTGAGTGGTGCTCTCTATCCTGCCTGATCAACATATTTTCATTGACTTTAATGTGGCCAGAATTTTCTGAATGCTCTTTCTTATATTGCTTTCTTATATTGTCTTGATAGTGTCTTCTCTCTGGCTGTTACTTAGTGCTTTTTATACGCTTCCTGTTTGGTATGAATGAGAAATTCTTACAATGATCAATACTATCATTTAAAAAATGAATAAATGACGTACTCTCTTCACTTTTTAAAAAATGGGTGTCCTTTCTTTTTATCTTTCTTTTTACGTACTCTCTTCACTTTTTTAAAAATGGGTGTCCTTTTTATTCTTGTAGAAAATCCAATTCAGGTATTTTTTCTGACACAAAAATAATTCCCTTTAAATCTCATATTTCATATTAAATGAAAGTCATGATCGTTTAAATAGCGCTATTTTACATGTTTTCTAATTGCCATGCTATGCCTACTGAAGCCCGATATTTAGGCGCATAACAGTCGTTTACACGAATCAGTTTCGCATAACATACTGTAGATTCGCTATACGTACCAGCCGATACCCCCATACAGCGCAACTTACACAGCGCTCTGCATTTTAAAGGCTATATCTTCTGATTCGTATTTTGTAACTCGTATATTTTTCGGTCAAGCAACCCGTGTGATTACAGATTGCTTTATTTTCACTCAAAACAACAAGTTAACTATTCAGTTGATTTTCTGCATATACGAACTAGCTTTTACTGTATAAAAATACAGTTTCAAGCAGGACTTATATGAGATTACAAGAACGCTTTCAAATTGCCATTCGCTCTGCCGGTTATTCTCTGTCTACCGAGCGCAGCTACTGGGATTGGATTAAACGCTTTATAAAATTTCATAAAATGCGCCATCCCGATTTACTGGCTGTGGATGATGTCCGTGATTTTCTCACTTATCTGGTGATGAAAAAGCACGTTGCTGTCAGTACTCAGCAGCAGGCATTGAGTGCCCTGGTCTTTTTGTACAAACAAGTGCTGAGGCGTGACAGTTTCACGATCAATGACTGGCAAAAATCCAAACGCCCCAAAAAACTCCCTATTGTGTTTTCGGTGACTGAAGCCAACTCTGTCTTGTCCTATCTCAAAGGCACGCCGTTATTAGTCGCCCAATTAATGTATGGTGCCGGTCTTCGACTGAAGGAAGCTCTGCGTCTCAGAGCTCAGGATGTTGATTTTGGGCACATGGAAATTACCGTTCGCCATGGCAAGGGTGGTAAAGACAGAATGACTCTGTTGCCCAAAGCGTCTGTTGAAGCATTACGGCCCCCTGTACTCAATCGCGGTGGTAAAGCGGTTTTAAGCCCGGTTGATCGCTGATAAAAAATTCCTGAACAGCACTCACACTACCGCCCCTCTATGCCATTTCCTTGAGTATTAAGGCAGTTGTACTTTACACGACAATTTAAAAATAGTTGTATAGGAGCAAAATGTTACCATCGAACTGTTTATCAAAATACCTTTTTAAATCAGGCCACCAGCGCTAACACCGAATACAATTACCGGTTATCAAACAGTAATTAAACGACAAACGGCAACTTTATCCATAGCATCGCCGGTTCCTGTCAGGGCAACCTCGTCTTGGTCCAGTATCCGCTGACAAACTCAAAGAACGGCTCAACCAGCAGAATAGCCGTCTCACCCCGGTCACGGACCAGACCAATGACCGCCCCCTGCCCTGCCACAGGATTGTGCCAGAGGCGGGTATTAGGTGTCTCTGTGCCAGTCTTTATTGTTTGCTATGCTCATGTCTCAAACAATAAACGTAATGGTATGCAGTATGTCATTGGAAGCCAGAGTGGAGAAACTTGAATCCCATTTTGATTCGCTGAACAGTGCAGTTCGTAATCTCATCAAAATCACTGGTGATACCCATCAGGAGATACTGGCAACACGACAGGAGATGTGTACACGGTTTGCCCAACAAGATCGTGAGCTTGCGGGTGTTAAAGCCGATGTTTCTGCTTTGGCTGAAGCCATGCTTGCAGGTTTTAAGCGTAACGATGAAAAAATAAACCGGCTAGAACTTCTCATTCGTCAACGCTTTCCTATCAGCTAACACGTCACCTAACAGATGCTTCGTAGGGACAGCTACGCTGCCCCACAAGCAAGGGTTGCCCGACCAGTAACTGCATTGGTGGTTTCGTCAACACCATTGCGCCCCATAACGCTGGTCACCTGTCCCTTATGCACGGCAATGGATACCGACTTCAGGGCCTGGCTGGGTTGGCAGGAAAATGCATGGGAGAACTCAAAGCGATTCTGAGTTTAAGCGTTTCAGCTCTACTTGCATTAAATCACTCCATTCATTGAGTACTGTCAATCTATTTTCATTACTGGCAATACGAACACCAGTATGGCCTACCCATAAAGACTCCTGTATGTCCTCTTTACTCATTGTTGCTTTTTCTTCTTCAAACTTTTCGAGTTCAAGCCGGTCTTCTTTTAATGACTGGCTTACTGCTTGTTTCTCGTTTTCGATGAGAGTCAGATAATCCTGGTAACTTTCTATGGTTGTTTTGATAGCAACGTCAGGATTTTGCCCTGATGCTGAAGCAATATGGGCCAACGTAGTCTGGTAGAGCGGATCGGATGGTGGTACCCCTTTTTCCTCCATTGTCTTTTTCAATATTTCCAGCTCCGAAGCTGGTAAATTTGCCACCATTTCTACCCTTTGCAAATAGTCAGGTAAAACCTGTCTTATATGCTGAAAGTACTCCTGGTCGTCAAATGACGTCTTGCCCATGCTGGAATCTGGTGTGCTCAGAGCTTCCTGCACAACTTTTTCACACGCAGGGGTATTGTCCAAAAGTTTCATTTTCTGACTTAACAACCACTGATCAGCCAGAGTTCTGGCGGCTTCAGAGGAGTCAGGTATTTCTTCAATCAAGCGATTGACTTTGCCAAGAGGGTCAACCGAATGTTCAGATTGGTTTGATATTTTTTGTTCCAGATAATCGTTGAAAATTATTTTACCGATATCTGTTTCAAGCTTTAACTGGTCTGAATTCACACATTCAATAAATTCTTTATCTGATGCTGGTGACTGAAGTAACAGCAAGGCTTGCCCTACAGTGATTTCGCTTACAGTGATTTCTCTTGTCATCAATGGTTTATCAGAATATCGACTGATCAAATCGACAGCTTCTTGTTTCTGCCGACCATGGATGGAGACTGTATCCTGAGGCGTTAATGGTTTGACCGTTCGCCTCATCCAGTTACCTTTTGGTATGTCTGTTTTCAGTTGATGACTGCCACTCAGGCGGACTGGCTGATCAATACCCCCTGTATTGGCAAGATTTTGAAGCGTTTGACACACTTGATCCCTGGAAGGCAAAGAACGCATGGTAGATCCCCTGTGAATTCTGAAAAATCCGGTCAGAAAGTATCTTCGACAATGCTAGTGCCTTTTTTAGGGCGTGCCTTAAGGAGCTGTCATTTAATAACTTCGACATTTCAGTAGTCAACGGGAAGATAATTAACCTGCGCGAGCAACCGGAAAACGATCGCGGGTACGATTGGCATAAGCCACCAGCGCCAGCATGATCGGCACTTCAACCAATACACCGACCACTGTCGCCAGGGCAGCGCCGGAGTTCAGACCAAAAAGACTGAAGTCCTATTTGTTGAAACTTTTTTCAAAAGCACTGGTCCAATAAAGAAAATTTTATAGAAATCACAATTATGGATAGCGCTCTACCAACAACACGGTGCTTTATGTCACCCATACCTGCTCATAAAACTGACTGCCACGCAGCATTCAAATCCGCTGGTCCTGTCATTCTTGCCAGTCATGCCCCCACTCCTTGCAAACGGTTTATTAAGGATCATTCATACGAAACCACCCACTCTTCTCCATTATCCACTCGTGACATCGAACTTCCGGTTACGGACAACCGCAGGCTTGCCAACCATGACTTGCAACCTGCCATCTTGCCACCCACCACTGACAGGCAAACCCGGGCCTTTATGGGCGGCAAGGGACTGTTTCTGCACCGTATGCAACAGGCTAACATCCCGGTTCCACCCTTCACTGTGGTTGACACAACCCTGGTCGCCAAGCTGGAGCAACACCCTTTCCCCGCAAAATGCCTGTTGCCTTTTCTGCCAGATTTACACAGCTGGAGCCACGAACCATACAGCCTGGAACAATTGCGCACGATCGTTGCCGAACTCCCCCATCAGCAACAGGCGCAATGTCTCAAGGGTTTATCCGGGTTTATTGCCAGTGAGGATTTCTACCAACAAGTCAAAAATATCGGTGCTGCCGAGGATATTCGTCATCTCTACCTCACGCTCCGGCAACCATCCAATGAGGCCTGCATTGTCCGAAGTTCCGGCGTGGATGAAGACCGCTCCGGCGATGCCCAGGCCGGTCGTTATGATTCCCGGGTTCATGGTGGCGGCGATATCCTGAAAACCTGCCTGCAAGTCCTGTCGTCCGCTTACCGGCCGGAAGTCTGCCCCTCCGGGCGGGTAAAACCCATGGCGCTGGTCCTGCAGCAATGCATCCATTGTCAGCTGGGGGGCGTAGTGTTCAGCGACTTAACACTGCAGGAAGGGGAGGGTACCATGCAGATTGAATTTGCACAGGGTCAACCCCGGGGGGCCGTCTGTGGAAGTTCAGGCATCCGCCCCCATCGCTATACGATCAGACGCGGTGATGACGAAAACAGTAAACCGGTTCGGCAATTTACCCCAGGAGACGTTACGACACAGTTTGTCCTGGAAAAAATCTCCAGTGAAGAGACCGGTGAAGCGGGTTATATCGAACGGAGCACCACGGTAAGCACCGATGGCAAAGACATCATGCTTACTGAGGAGATATTGCAAAAACTGCAGGAATATACAGAACAGCTGGCAGATATGTTCTGCTGCCCGGTAGATATTGAGTTCGGCGTGAAAGACGGGCAACTCCACCTGTTCCAGTGCCGGCCAGTGACCCAGCTGCCGGGCAGTACCCATTTTTGTGCAGCACCTCCCTCCCTGCCACTGGCTGAGGGAATCATGGTCAGTGAAGGTTGCTGCAGTGGTGTGGCCCTGGTGGTCACCGAACCGGTCAACGCGGAACAGATTCCGCTCGGTGCCATTCTGTTTGCCGAACACGCCAGTGACTGGATGCTGGCACCGGATATTTTAAAACGTTTAGGCGGCTGTGTGTTCAAAGATGGGGGAACCACCGATCATGTTGCCATCACCCTGCGTCAGGCGGGTATACCCTGTCTGGTGGCTGGTTCTCAGTATTCTGAGGCATTAACCCAAGCCAGCGGACAACAGGTAACACTGGTGGCAGGCAGTTTTGCCGACAGCCCCGGAGCCTATTTGCAGACCGGCGACCAGTCTGCCTACTGGCAGACCAACAGCACCACTTCCGGTCAGGATATCATCAGCTCACCCGCAACCGGTGCTGCAGAACCACCCGACTTCACCCGGGTCGACGAAGGTTTTGCCTGGCTGAATCGCCAAAATAACCGCTTGCTGGACTATTTTCACCCTGATCGATTAATCAGTCGCTGCCTTGGCCCGGGACGAAGTAAGGCCGTCAGCATGTCAGCAAACCGATCAAAACTATTACAACAGCTTGGCATTGAGATTCAGCAGCTACAGGGGGATTTACAACAGTTTGTATCGGGTTATAAGGGCTTTTTGGCTCTGGCCGCCGTGCCTGAATCGAATGCAAAACCATCTGAAGTCCAACCCTTTACCGAGGAGCTCCTACTCCTTGAAAAACAAAGCAATTGCCTGAAAGATGCCATTGTTAACCTGCGCTCGAAAGTGGTGTTGCCGCTGCTGACCACCGACCAGGAATTACCCGACCAGCCCGTGAATTTCAGGCAATGGCTGAGAGATTGTCAGGCCTTGCTGGATAAATTGCAAAAACTGAACCAGCCCAAAGAAGTGAACGATATCCATTCTGCTCACGACCTGATTTACTGGCTTCATCAGCGATTTGTTAATGCTCTCGCCCCGGTGGCAGAAGCATCAGGGCAGGGACAAATTACCAAAATCACAGATTATAGAACGCTGATTAATATACTCCCCCAAGGAGTTTGCGGACTATTAAACGACAATTGCATCTCGGTACTGCACAAACTTAACGTATCAAAGCTACGCATGCTTAATATGGTGGATGCCGCTTTTATTAATGCAGCCCTCGGAGTGCACGTCTGCACCATAGCAATGCTGGAACAGGCCGAGGGAGGCAAGGGGCGTACACTTCGCCTCGACATCTCTGATAAATTTTCCCAAGACGAGGAAAATAAACACTTACAGGGCAAATTGAAGCGTTTCTGGTTTTTGGTCCAGACACTTCGTTGTGCATCGATTGATAGCAGTTCACGGCCAATGGCGATCAGTTTCAATCAAAGCGCGGGGAAAATGACCATAGAATACACTCAGGTTAATACCACATCAGCATTACAGGATGGCTTTGTGAAATTGGTGACTGTTTTGAGAGGACTGACCTCCATGGATATATCAATCAACAGTTTTAAGTGCGATAAAAATACTGATAAGTGGTATTTTGAAACGCTGGTTAATAAGTGCCAAAACGGGCTGAGCGACGCCATAAATAACTGGATATTCAAACATTGCCTGGTAGTGGATGTATTTGAAAGCCGCGAAATACTGTCATATTACAAAGATTATGCGTTCGTTGATTATCTGGACGACGAATACAGGTTCTTCCATGAAATAGCCAAAGAAGCTTATGGTATTCTTAATGCATTTCGAGCCCCGTATAGAAGTTCAGGACTTCGCCAAATCTTTACCGATGCCAGCGAACGCCTTAAGCCGGATGATGCTGCAAAAATAATAAAGGAACTGCTAGCTCACATGGCCATTGAAGCCTTCTTTCCAAAGGTTTCTATTCAACTCTTGCGTGAGGATTATAATTTAGATCACGACAGGGATCTGGTGCTTTTCCTGGTGGAACAAAACCCAAAGTTATTCAGTTATATCTCCGACGAATTCAGGGATGATATTGAAATAGCCAAGTCTGCAATAGGACAGCAATGGCTGTTATTAAAATATGCCAGCGATCGTCTCAAAGAGGATAAATCCCTGGTAATGCTTGCCATTAAAAGTGATGGCCGTGCAATTAAATATGCCAGTACAGATATCAAAAATGACAAGGATTTTGTCCTGCCTCTGCTCTCAAGAGATGCCCGCATTTACAAATATCTCAGCGACAGACTGAAATCTGATCCGGATATTCAAGCTGCCGCCCGGAACAAGGACACTGGATTCACGCAATAGGCCAATAAAAGACATTCCAGCGAATAATCAGTTTATTGCTTTACCCTGTTATCAGTTTTTCTCATAATAAATCCGGCTTAACCGGCCTTAACCAGGTTCTGCCCCACCTTCCCCCAAAACAGCACCTTATGACTGATGGAGTAGTGATTGCCAGCATCAAAAAACATCCCGTCACTGATCAGCACCATCCTGACTCAGGGTATCAGCCTGAAACTGCAACCTGCTGATCTCGCCTACCTGGCAGCACTGCGCTATTGGAAAGAAACGGAATCACAACCGGAATTCAGTGAAGAAGAGCTGCATGTGGTATTCCAAAACGTGGAAAAAGCACGACTGGACGATAACAGTGAGGATTCTTCAAAGCGCTGTAACGACGTGATCCGCCGTCTCCTTCAGCAGCACCTTTTGATCTGCCTTGAAGGCAGTGGGCATCGACATCACGCTTATCTGATCACACCGCTGTCCGAACAGATTGTCGATTCCGTATGTGTCGGTATGGAAGCGTCAAAAGAAGCACTGAGTACCCTGTTTATGACGGTTGCCACCCACCTCAGAGAGATCAGGGATTCTGCGGAACAGGGGGGCAACGAACCGTTCTGGAAGCTTCAGGTAGAAGCACCACTGAACATTACCGTCAACCAGCTGGTCACCTCCATTGATCATCGTCAGCGTCAGCTGGACCAGGATGCCATCAACACCCGCAAAGAAGTGGTGGAACTGCTGAAGCAGGACTGGCAAAACAGCATCAGCCAGTGCGAACAGTTGCTGACCAGCACCCAGAATCATCTTCAGGATTTACAGCAACTGCTATTGGCCTCGTGCCACGAACTTCGTTCACTGCTGGACGCCATTTCCCGCTATTGTGAACAGGCCAGTCGACACGATGCCATCAACAGTGTTATCCGGCTGGAGCAACATCTTGACCGTATTGAGCACTGGAGCAGCGAACGCATGAACCATTGGGAAGGTTTCCACCACCGGGTTCATCAATACCTGCGTCAGTTTGTCACCATGGATGAGCGCAAGGCATTGATGGAGCGGGTGCGGGAAGGCATCCGAAGTTATCAGGCATTGCCCTGGTATCTGCGCTACGCCAATGAAGATCCGCTGGCCCGATTGCGGGATATTGAACCACCCCGGGCGAAAGAAAATCTGGCACGGGTAATCCATGATGAAGGTGAACTGACGGCCATCGAAGACTTTGATGCCCTGAAGCAGCAGGTTAAGGAATGGCTGGTCAGGCAGGAGCAACAGTCCAAAATACTGCCATCCTACGAACAGGCACTGGAACAGCTGGCCAGCCAGTGGCCTATGGAAAAACTGAACATGGTCGCAGGCTGGCTGTTCAGCGCCCTGACTGAAATGGGCCACCAGCAAAACCGGCAGAACATTGCAGATCATCAGTGGCATGCGGTTCTCCCGGCCATCGCTCCCGAGTTTTACGTGGAACGCCTGAGTCTGACTCCTAACACACTCCGCCAGGAAAGAGAGAAACCGATTGTTGACCGATAACCCCTACCAGCAGATCGCCGACCTGATCAATGATGAATGCTTCCCGGAACTGGATACCCGGCTGCGTCGG
This sequence comes from Endozoicomonas sp. ALB115, assembly GCF_049310245.1. NCBI lineage: Bacteria > Pseudomonadati > Pseudomonadota > Gammaproteobacteria > Oceanospirillales > Endozoicomonadaceae > Endozoicomonas > Endozoicomonas sp. ALB115. The sequence continues at coordinate 12,445 of NZ_JBLYZG010000077.1, forward strand.
GGTGAACATATCGACGCTCGCCACCACCGGATTTTCAATATTATCCAGGACGGTTTTTCCCTGCTGGTCGAACACTACCTCCGCTATGGTATTGACCTTGTTCAGGCACCGGAAGCGTATTACTACCTCCGCCCCGGCACTGCCGGTAAAAGCCTGATTCGTGCCAGAAAACTGGATGAACTGACCATGGTCGTCGGTCAGGTGCTGGCCATGTTCCATCTCGACCCCGAGCAACTGGAAGGCAGTGGCTGGATATCCGCCGATGCAATCTACGAGCGGCTGCGACTGCTGCTGGACAATGAATACCTTTGCCAACTGCTGGAACGAAAAAAAATCGAGACCCAGGCAGACCGTGAAAAAGCCATGGAAACCCTCCGTAAGGCCATCCGACAGCTGGCCAGGCTGGGCATGGTAAGGCTGGAAGGCAACCAGGCCAGCCGTCTGCAGACCCAGGCACCGTTGCTGCGATTTATTGATCCTGTTCGCTCAACGGCTTCGTCACCAGAAGCCGCCAGGGCAGCCATGGCGCAGCTGGTTCGTGACGGTTATATCAGCCTGAATGACGATGAAGAACCTGTGATGCAGGAAACTTCTGATCCGGAAGATAATCCGGAAAACGCACCACAAGAAAAGCGTCACGTTGAAGACGACACCGTTATATCTGAACAGGCCCTTGAACAAGAGCAGGAAGCATGAGCCAGAAAAGAACCCAGATCCGCAGCCTGACCCTGGTTAACTTCCGGGGCGTCTTCTTCAAGACTCTGGACATGCACCCATTAATGAGCAACCTCATCGGCCATAACGGTGCCGGTAAGACCACCATTATGGGTGCCTTGCTGATAAACCGGGTACCCGACAATCGTCTGGTTCGCCTGCGTAACAACTCCGACAGCGGACAGGATCGCAGTGATAATGGAATCTGGGGACGCATCAGTGCCGGTACCTGTTACAGCCTGGTGGATTACGAACTTTACGACGGCAGGCGGGCAATAGCGGGTGTCCAGATTCGCCGCCTGAGCCAGCCGAAAGTCGAGCTGAAACTGTTTGCCATTACCGGTGTCGATGATGATGTTCCGGTGCGTGATCTGGTGATGAGGCCGGTACCCGGCGAAAATGGCTTATACGAACCCCTGGATGGCAAAGCCCTGAGAAATCAGGTCACCATGATGGGCGGTGAACTGCAAATCTTCAACACCACCGCCCAGTATATGAACTGGCAGTTCGAGCAGCGGATTATTCCCCGCCGAATGGAAAACAGCCAGGATCGCCAGCGTTATTACCGCATGCTGGAAACCAGCCTCTACGGCGGCTTGTCGTCTGAGCTGCAAAAAGGACTGAGGGATTATCTGCTGCCGGCGGATGATCAGGTACGCCAATCCATTGGCTCCATGCAAAGTGCCTTGCAACAGACCCAGCGAACCCGTCGCCAGATAGAAAGCACCCGCAGTGACCGGAAAGTCATCCGGGAGATTCTGGAGTCCAGCTATGCCCTTGGCGAACATGTTCTGGCATGGTCAGAAAAGCAACAGGCCAAACTTCAGGCTGAGCTGAAAGATAAACGTCAGCAAGAGCATCAGGCACAACTGGAGCTGGAAACTAAAAAACAACAGCTGTCAGCCATTGAAGCACGATTACTGACCCTGGATACCCTGGACAGTGAACTGGCAAGCCGTGAAGAAGACGCTGACGAGCGTCTGGATCATGCCAAAAACCTTGAACGACTGCATACCGATCTGCAAAGACTGGAAAATGAGCAGAGCAACCATAACCAGCAGCTGGAAGAGCTGAGCGAACAGAACGCATTACTGGAAAGCCAGTATGCAGAAGAGTCCGCTGAGCTTAAGCGCCTGCAGGATGATATTGCACAACTGGTAAAACAGCTGACCAGTGTCGAGCAGGCCTATTCTGAAGAAGCCCGAAAAGCCGGATTATACCTTGCCGCCTTCAGGGCGTTGAATGAAGTACGTGACAGCTTTAACCAGCCAGACCTGCCGGCAGACGCACTCACTCCGTTAATGGGAACGTTGCTGCAGGCTGAAAAGGACGTTTCCGGCCGCTATTACAGCCAGAAGCCACTACTGGATGAGGCGGAAACCATTCGCGGGCATTTCGAGGCAACCCTGTCTCTGCTGGCGACGTTTGGTGATACCGATATTGATCTGAAACAGGCAGCCAGCCGCAGCGACCACTGGCGACATTACCATGAGCAACAAACAACACTGGCTGCACAGATACCGGTATTGATCAGGCAGCAGCAACAGCGCCAGAAAGAAGAAGAGCAACTGAAGAAGCTGCAACAGGCCGTTGCGATGCTTCCCGAAGAATGGCGCAACAGTATTCAGGATGAAGCCAGCTGGAACACCAGCCTGAACACCGCCACTCATGAGCAACAATTCCAGCAACAGAAAATAGATACCCTTGGCGGACAAATCCAGCAATCCAGACAGACAATGGTACAAATCCAGGGCAGCCTTACCCAGGCCCGTCAGGATAATATTCACTGGCTGGATGCTCGCAGACTGGGTCAGGCGATTCAAGCCATCCGCCCGGCTGCCCTGATGGATAGCCACAATGACTTTATCACCCTGCGCCAGCAAATCAGCCAGGAACAGCAGGAAAACCTGCAGGCCAATGTGCAGCTCGGCAAACATCTGGAAGAGCTGCGCTCCCGCATGGCCCAGCTGGAAATCAAGGCATCAAAAGAGCTGCAACAACTGCAAAAGCTGGCGGAGATGACCGGCGGAGTGGTGATCAGTGACTATTTTGATAACGATGATATCTCCCTGGAAGAGGCGGCCTGGCTGGAGGCCAAGTTTGGCCCGTTACGCCACGCCATCCAGGTTCGGGACATCAGCAAAGCTGCCACTATTATCCGCGAAGAAAGCGATCGCCCGGATCATGTCTGGCTACTGGGTGGCACACCGGGAGCGTCTTTTTCGGAAGAAGAGTATCTCCATACCCCCCTTGAGCAGAAAGAAGACGGCAGTGTACTGGTAGAAATCGCCAGCAATGTTGCCCGTTTAAGCCGGGAACCTGAGTTCCCGACCATTGGCCGACTGGCCCGGGAGAAAGAGCAGGAAAGACTGCGGCAGCAGGAAGAACAGCTGCTGGATCAGCTGCAGGAACTGGCCATTGGCAAACGACAGTTGGAGAAATGCCAGCAACTTCTCGATCAGCTGTCCGCCAAAAGCCAGTGGCTTGGCGTTCAGGAGCCGCCGGTTAATGAGCTTACCGAGCAACTGGAGCAGCTGGAAGCCCAAGTAGAATCACTGACGGTTGATCTGGCAGATGCCGAGCAGCAGAAAACCAGTCTGAATGGTGTTGTTCGTTGTCTTGAACAGTGGCAAACCAGTGCCTGGCTATTGAATGACGACCCCGATCGTCAATCATTAGAGGCGCTCCATAAGCAACTGCAAAGTGCCACTGACGCTAAAGCCTGGGTGGACAAACATCAGCAGACGATTCGGCAGCTCAGTGAGCATCGCTTCTATATTCAGCAGCCACCGGTAGAGAATCTGGATGCCCTGCGAGCAGAGCTGGAACAACTGAAGCAGCAGTTAAGCCATTACCACAAGCAAAAAGACCTTCTGACGTCGGCCATGGACAAAGCCCCTAATCTACGCTTTGCAGAGTCTGTTGCGCGGCAGGAAGAAAAAGAGAATCTGCAAAATCAACTCAGGAATGAGTACGAAACTAAACAACAGCAGGAGCAACGGCAAAACCAGTATGCGACACAACTTCGTGAGCAGTGCCACTCACTTGAGAAAAGCATCCACTCTATCAATGCTCTCCTGAGTCAAAATAGTCATCAGCAATCAGAACTCAAACGACAAATTTCTGATATTCCCCTGACCTGGAAAGTCGGTCTGAAGGAAGAGTGTGCTGCACGGTTAACCCGCATCAAGGCAGAAAAGTCTGAACTTATTCAGGAAATCAAACAGCAAAACATCGCACAAAGTACTGTTGCAGCAGAACGGAAAAAAGTTGAGGAGCGACTCAGTGATACCATAGCAGATATTCATCAGCTGGAACCAAAAGCGCAACACGCCACCACCAGCCATGAACGGATTGTGCAACAGGCAGAACAGTCCGGGTTACGACATCGGCTACATATTCATCACCTGCTGAATCAGGACAGTGACACGTTACGTGACGGTTTGGCGACGGCAAGGGTCGCATTGGCAAAGGCTCTCGAAAATGAACAGAAGAATGAACAGAAAAATGGGCAGGACAGTCTTTATCAACAAATAGAGAAAGGCAGCAGCACGGATTTGCCAGCACTGTTCCAATGCTTTATTGATTCACAAACGTATCTTGCCCAGCGCATGGATAAAACGTTGTATCAATCGGATGACCCAAGGCAAAACCTGGAGTTGCTGGAAGAGCGGCTGACTCGTCTGGAAACCCTGTTAAAAGACGCCGAGAAACGCTTCCTCGCCGAATCGGACAGTCTCGGGCAGAACATTCAGCGCAAGATCAACAAAGAACGCAAACAGATTCATCAGCTGAACGCTGCCCTGTCCAGTGTGCATTTTGGTACTATCCGGGCAATCAAAATTGAGCTGGAAGTGATCGACAGTTTCCAGAAAATACTGGATGCCTTGCAGCAGGAATTTTACGCAGACCTGTTCCGCAAACCCGATATCACCGTGGAGGCGGCGCTGGAATACCTCTTTAAGAAGGAAACCGGGGGTACCATTGTTGGCGATAAACTGCTGGATTATCGTGAGTACATTCGCCTGAATATTCTGATTCAGCGGGCTGGCAGCAGTCAGTATGAACCAGCCAACCCGACCAACCTTTCCACCGGTGAAGCCATTGGCACCGGTCTGGCCATTCTCACCATGGTGCTGCATTCATGGGAAGTCGCTAGCAATAACCGCGATGGCAAAGGACACGCCGCCAGTCGTCTGTTATTTCTGGATGAAGCGGCACGGCTTGATGCCAGGGCACTGGCCACTCTGGAAGAGCTCTGTGACCATCAATCCCTGCAACTGCTGGTTGGTGCGCCGGATAATGTGCTGCCCAAAAATGGCATTACTTATCGGATGGTACGCCTGATGGAACCTTACGAGCATGTTATTTTCTCTGGCGTAAAAGGCAGGCTGCCCCAGGGGGCTGAATCGTGACATTCCAGCCAGAAGATGCCATACCGATTGCATTAGACTTGTTAGCAGACAGCTATCGTCAGAAAGGTCGGCAAATGTCGGCCTTTCTGACACACCTCATAAAGGTGGGCTGGGTCGAGCAGTGTAGCTTTCGCCAAAGAAACAATGATTTTGCCCTGAGAACCGCCCATGACCGCCTGAGTTTCCTGGAGTATATGGAAAGGCAGTTCGGCAGCCACTGGCAAACGTCACTGGAGCAGGGTGAAACAAGGGAAGCATTTCTCACCCAGCATCTGATATCACCGTTACCAGGGCATATCCATAGCCGTGTAGTTAATGCTATTTGGGGCGAACACTCCAAGAAACAGGCGGCAACACCTTCTGGTATAGCAACAAGAGACAGCGAACTGATTCAACTCCGCACCCGAATGGAATGTCAGCTGCATTTTGCTGGAAGGGTTATTAATTGTCGGAATGAAATGGCCTTTTCAGATGCGGTCATCATCAATGAAACTGCACTGGGCAAGCTGCAAAGTATACAGTGTGAAGCGCCAATAAATATCATCACGGTGGAAAATGCCGGTGCCTGGCAACACCTGCCCTTACCGGAAAATGTTATTGCCCTGTTCGTTCCGGGGAATAATCAAAAGCTGGCGTTAAAGCTACTGTCGTTTTTTCCGGACTACCAATGGTGTCACTTTGGCGACCTGGATCAGAAGGGACTTGATATTGCCGCATCACTGGCCCGGGCTCTGAATAAACCACTGAAGTTATTAATTCCTGACTGGTGGAACGAGTATCAGCCCCATTTCAAGCTGGGAATAAAACAGGGGAAAATTGCCTGGCGGAAAGATATCTGTCCTCAATCCAGAAAGTACGCACAACACCCCTTTATCAATACCCTTGCCGATGATGCAAGATGGATGGAGCAGGAGGCCATCGTACTGGACTCCCGCCTGTTGGATGAGATCCGATGTCTTTTTGATAGCGACCTACCAGGCTAACTTCAACAGCCCCAGTACCTGCTCATAACTGGCATCGACCCGGTTATAGAGCAGTGCACCATCGTCGATACTCATACGAGCAATGTCTTCCAGTTGCGACTCATGCACCTTGCCACTTTCTGACAATGTTCTTGGCAGCCCTGTTTGCTCAAACAGTTCATCCCGCATGGCGCGAATATAGATAATGGTTTCAGCCGCCCGCCGCTGTTCGGGTACTTTGTTGTAAAAATCGGCACCGGCCAGGGGAAGCAGCAGCTCACCGATCGCCTGTTCACACCGGGGCAGGTTGTATTCCAGAACATAAGGCAACATCAGACTCATGCAGACGCCGTGGGGAAGATGGGTTATCGCCCCAAGCGAGTGCCCGATGGCATGGACCAGCCCAACCATGGAGTTGGAAAAGGCAATGCCCGCCATGGTGGCTGATTCTGCCAGCTTCAGTCGGAGATCCTGGCTATCAGGTGTGGCAAGCACCCGAAGCAGGTTTTCCCGTATGCCTTTGATCGCTGCAACGGCATAGGCATCACTGATCGGATTCTTGGCCGTCCCCAGAAACGCTTCAATGGCATGGGTCATGGCATCCATGGCGGTGGCAGCGGTGATATGTGGTGGCAGTGTCAAAGTCATCCGTGGATCAAGAACCGCCACATCAGGCATCAGAAATGAAGAGCTATAAGGCACTTTACGACCCGTGGCATCATCCCGAATAACCGCAACTTTGGTCACTTCTGAACCGGTACCTGCCGTGGTTGGCAGGATAAATAACGGCTTTAGTCGTTTAGTCAGCGCACCAGAACCGCTGTAAGCCAGAAGATCATCACCACCTTCGGACACGAGAATATTGACCGCCTTTGATGTATCAATCACCGACCCACCACCAATGGCAATAATGCCATCCGCGCCATGCTCACGATAAAACCGGGTGATGGCAGATACGACACTGGTTGATGAGTCTGGCGGTACATCACTATAGACCCCCGCCATCGAAACCCCGTCAACCACCAGAGCCCGCTTGACGGGCTCAATTAAACCGGCGTTGAGCACCCCGCCATCGGTAATAATCAATGGCTTCTTTACCCCAAGGCTGGCCAGTTCGAATGGGATATGCTCCAGGGCTTCATTACCTGAAACGATTTTGACCGGATTAAAGAATTCATAATAACTGCGGCTCATTTGGCAAACACCCCCATAACAAAACCGGCAAACACGCCCAGATAGATTTGAACTGCCCCCATCAGCTTTTCCGTTAAGGAAATATCCGGGTAATGACGCATGATTTTCCGGCCTATAAACCGGGGAAGTGCGATCGCTTCCAGTCGCTCAAAGCAACGGACCAGTTTCATGGAAGCGGAAAGATCGCCATCTACCACCATTCGCTCCCTGGCAAAGGCATCGGTTGTGCCTTCCAGAAAAGAGAGCGTATTAAAAGCGTGGGCGAGATGTTTGAATTGAATATCCACATCGGGCTTGGTTTCACTGCTTTTACGACCCGGTTTTATTCGCCCGCCACTTTTCTTCATATACAAACACGGGCCACGGGGCATAACACTCATGGAAAAGGTAAAACCATTGGGCAATGATTCGATTTCCTGCTGAATCAGCCTGTCAGTCCGACAAGCCTTAGCCAGCCCATGACCAATAAAAGCCAGCATAAAACGGACATACAAACGCTTTATGCGCCAGATAACGGGAAGGGATGGGGTCACCTGAAGCTCCTGCCAGCGAACCGCCGGGCAATAATTATTGTTGTTATTTCCGGGTGATATTATCCACAATCAGAAGATGGTCGGCTATATAGGGAGCGTTATTCAAGACAATGAAATAGATTTAGCACATAAAAAAAGCCCAGTTGATTGCTCAACTGGACTTTTCTGTTGGGTGCCTGGCGATGACCTACTCTCACATGGGGAGACCCCACACTACCATCGGCGATCGGTCATTTCACTGCTGAGTTCGGGATGGGATCAG
>NZ_JBLYZG010000078.1:0-20127 GCF_049310245.1 Endozoicomonas sp. ALB115
GGTAGGAAAGCTGGGCATAGTACGCTTTAAAGAAGAATGTTGCCTGGAAGGCATGCCGTTGAATGGCCAGCAAGTCTCACCGGATACGGTGTTGAAGGGTTTTCAGGCCGCCAACGCAAAACTGGAAATGGCGCACTTTAAAGCGGAATGTTGTCTGAGGAACCTGCCGTTGAATGGCCAGCAGGTGACAACGGGTGCGGCGTTTAAGGATTTCCCGGATAGCCCGGAAGGCAAACTGGCAAAAGCGCGCTTCAAAGCGGAATGCTGCCTGAGGAGCCTGCCGATAAATGGCCATCGGATCACACCGGCGTCAGTGATTAAGGATTTTCAGGACACCAGGGCAGCACTGGAGCTGGCACGCTTTAAGGAACACTGTTGCCTGAGGGAGCTGCCGCTGAATGGGGAACAGATCACACCGGATGAGGTGGTTAAGGATTTTCAGGCAGCCAGGGAAATATTGGGATTGGCGCGCTTCAAAGCAGAATGTTGCCTGCGGGGCCTGCTTTTGAATGACCAGCAGGTCACACTGGAGCAGGTAGTTAAAGCTTTCCCGAATAGTCCGGAGGGCAAACTGGGGATCGCACGCTTCAAAGCGGACTACTATCTGAAAGGCCTGCCGCTGCATGACCTGCTGGTCACACCGGATGAGGTGTTTATGGATTTCCCGAATAGCCCGGAAGGCAAACTGGGGAGAGCACGCTTCAAAGCAGAATGCTACCTGAAGAACCTGCCATTGAACGGCCAGCCGGTCAGCCAGAGTGAGGTAATTAAAGATTATCAGGCGGCCAAAGCACCACTGGAGCTGGCACGCTTTAAGGAGCAATGTTGCCTGAAGTCCCTGCCGTTGAATGGTCGGCAAGTGACACCGGATGAGGTGATCAGGGATTACCCGGATAATCCGTTGGGCAAACTGGGGAGCGCGCGCTTCAAATCAGAATGTTGTCTGCGTGGCCTGACGCTGGATGGCCAGCTGGTCACACCGGATGCGGTGGTTAAGGATTATCAGGCCACCAGGGCAACACTGGAGCTGGCGCGCTTCAAAGCGGAATGCTGTATGAGAGGCCTGACACTGGCTGGCAACCGGGTCACCCCGGACGAGGTGGTCAGGGATTTCCCGGGCAGTCCGGCAGGCAAACTGGGCCAAGCGCACTTTAAAGCGGAATGTTGCCTGAGGGGCCTGGCGTTGAATGGTCAGCCGGTCACACCGGATGCGGTGATTAAGGGTTTCCCGGGTGGTCGGGAAAGCAGACTGGGTATCGCGCGCTTCAAGGCGGAATGTTGCCTGAGGGGCCTGACGTTGAATGGCCAGCAGGTCACACCGGATGCCGTGGTTAAGGGTTATCTGGCAGTCAGGGCAACACTCGAGCTGGCGCGCTTTAAGGAACAATGTTGTCTCAGAGGCCTGGCGTTGAATCGCCAGCCAGTCACTCCGGATTCAGTGGCCGAAGCGTACCAGGCAGCCAAAGCAAAACTGGCGCTGGCGCGCTTTAAAGCAGAATGCTGCCTGAGGGGGCTGTGTTTGAATAACCTGCAGGTCACACCGGAGGAAGTAGTCGGGGATTATCAGGCCATCAGGGCAATACTTGAACTGGCACGCTTTAAAGCAGACTGCTGCCTGAAGGACCTGAAGCTCAATGGTGACCAGGTCACACCGGATGAGGTGGTTAAGAGTTTCCCGGACAGTCCGGATGGCAAACTGGGGGTGGCGCGCTTCACAGCGGACTGTTGCCTGAGAGGGCTGCTGTTGAATGGCCAGCAGGTCACACCGGATTCCGTGGCCAGTGGTTATCAGGCAATCAGGGCAACACTGGAGCTGGCTCGCTTCAAATCGGAATGTTGCCTGAAAGGGCTGCTGTTGAATGGCCGGCAGGTCACACCGGATGCCGTGGTTAAGGATTATGAACGCGGTGGCAGGTTGCTCGAAAGAGCTATTTTTTATTCGCTACTGGCATTGAATGCCAGAGAACTGAATGGCAAATATCTGGATAACGAGGAGGTATTGGCAGCGTTTAATGATATACCCGGAGATCATACTTCAAGGCAAACCAGGTATCTGGTTCAAAGGTTGCAGCAATCCCACCGGTACGATGAAACCAGCAAAGGTCAGGAGATACTTCAACAGGCCTGGCAAATCTTAACCAAAGTGCCAGTCAAAGACGATGAGCAATCTCGACTGCAATGTATATTGAAATTCATGGCCATGGAGAATAAATGGACAATTGATCAACAGGAAGTGTCTGCAAAACAGGTATTCCATGCCATCAAAACACTGAGGCGCTCATTTAAGAATTCACGCCTGCATTTCTTCTTTCTGGCGCACTGCTGTATCACGAGACAGTCTATTGGCAGACAGCACATTCATAAGGATCAGGTAATCAGGTATCTTAAAAGTTTTCTTGAAGGAAGCAGGCTGCGCCATGCTTTAAACTGCTGGTTTGAAGAATGCAGCTCCGAAGCCTGTGTAATGGATGAGTTACTCGATGCTCAGGGGAGTGACAGTCCTCACCGATATACAACCTTTGCCAGTCAACAGGAAGCTTCTGTTGCCGTTAACAGCGAGAACACCGGACATAAGCATGGAGAACACCTGCCCGACGTGATTCCCGTTATCGAGCGTTCTGAGCGAAGCACAACATCGGCAGAGGTATTCGCTGCCAATCCGGGCAAGGAAGGCTCACTCCCCTGCCAGCTCAGGGAATATCGGGATACAACAGAAACCGCTTCCACCCACCAGACATTTGCCGTCTATATGGCTGAAACCCTGAAGCAAAGGTTAAAAACAGGCATCCCGGACAAGCCGGTTCCACGATTAAATGCGCTAACACTGAAAACACTGGAGATTATTCAGGAAATCAATAGTTCTTATACCATCCCCCCTCTGCTGATTAACGGTTCTTACGGACGTTTTTTACAGAATCTCTGCTCATCATTTAATGATATTGACATTGTCTGCACGGAAGAAGCGTCCTCCAGAACACTCTTTGACAGGCTGCAGGCACTGAACACCGACTGGGATTCTGAAATCGCCAAAAGCGTCACCATCTGGCCAATCGAGGGATGTCAGGCCATTAAACTGCCACACGCCTACAATATTCAACTTAAAGCCGGTGATCTGGGGAGGAAAGCAATGGAGCTTCACGTCAGTATTGATGTCAGAGTAGCCCATGAAAATACCGCACAACTGGCTATTCACGTTCCCGGCGTTGAAAGGCCGGTATGGTGTTTGTCGTTTACGGAAGAAACCCGGTTACTGAACGATACGCTGGAATACCTTGCCAGGAACCTTGACAGGCTAACAGAACAATTGCAAAAAGGAGCGATATTTGGCTTAGCTCGAACCCTGCTTTTTAACACGCCCCAAAACACCGATGAACGTATTTATGGTTTGCTTATGCGCTGCCTGCTTACCCTGAATAAAGCCAGGCAGTTTATCGCCCTGCACTCTGCAGAAAAACCCGGAAAACCTGACGGCCAGACTACCCCGCAGGCAAAAGAACAACAGCGCCTGCATACACTCGCTGCAAATCTACAAGCGAAATTACATAGCCATGTTTACCGTCATGGCTTTGAACACACAATTAACCACTGGCTATCGACAACTCAGCCTGTTAATGATCATCAGCTCCAGAAGAAGGACTTTACCAAAACACTGCTTGCGATGATGCATCCTGCATAAGTAGCTAACCAAAACTGTTATCGATACTAATCCTCATCAATAATTATAGATTTGTTGTGGCAAATCAGGTGATGACCATGGCTTGGCACACCTTAAATGGAACCTAACAATCACTCTGAGGTCAAACGGTGGTATTTACATGCCAAGTGCGCAGGGTTTTATTCTGAAAGCACCCACTTCAACCGACTTCTACCCAAAGTCTGCTGCCCGGGCTGACCGACAAACCGGTTCAGGCAGGATGCCTGACTGCTCCACAAATACATTTAACGGTAAAAGAATCTCCAGCCATCGCTGCCATAGAAGCACAGCCTCCACCATGGGTGAGGCCAGGCGTATTGAGAATGCCTTTTGGAAAAAAACACCACTACACGGACGTCAAATCACCTCAGCTGATGTGCTTAGAGCCTATGGCAATGATACGACCTCGCTCAGAGGTGGCTTCTTCCTGCAAAGACTCTGCTTACAAAACATTCTGCATAACAATAGAAAAGTAACGCCGGATCAGGTTATTCAGGAATTCAATCGGGAACCAGGTCGAAATAACAAATGCCAACTGGCGATAGCGCGCTTCAAGGCGGAATGCTGCCTGAGGAACCTGACCTTGAATGGCCAACCTGTCAGGACGGATACCGTGGTCAGGGATTTCCCGGATGGTCCGGAAGGCAAACTGGGGGTGGCGCATTTTAAGGAACAATGTTGCCTGAAAAGCCTGACCCTGAATGGTCAGCAGGTCACAGCGGCTGCAGTAATTGAGGATTTCCCGGATAGTCCGGAAGGCAGACTGGGGCTGGCACGCTTCAAGGCGGAATGTTGTCTGAAGGGCCTGGCAGTGAATAGCCAGCTACTCACACCGGATGCGGTGGTGAAGAGTTGTCAGGCAGCCAAAGCAACACTGGAACTGGCACGGTTCAAAGAGGAGTGTTGCCTGAAGGGCCTGCTGCTGAATGGTCATCAGATCACACCGGATACGGTGATTGAGAGTTTCCCGGATGACCCGGAAGGCAGACTGGGAATAATGCGCTTTAAGGAACAATGTTGCCTGAGCGGCCTGCTGTTAAATGGCCAGCAGGTGACACCGGATACGGTGGTTAAGGGGTGCCTGGAAATCAATGCAACACTCCCGCTGGCACGCTTCAAAGCGGAATGTTGCCTGAAAGGCCTGGCATTAAATGGCCATCAGGTCACACCGGGTGCGGTGGTTAAGGCTTATCAGGCAGCCAGGGCAACGCTGGAGCTGGCGCGCTTCAAAGCAGAATGTTGCCTGAAAAGCCTGCCGTTGAATGGCCAGCGGGTCACGCCGGATACTGTTGTTAGGGATTTTCAGGCCGCCAGGGCACCACTGGCGCTGGCACGATTTAAGCAACAATGTTGCCTGAGGGGCCTGACGTTGGGAGGCAGGCAGGTCACAGCGGATGAGGTGGTTATGGAGTTCCCGGATAGTCCGGATGGCCAACTGGCCACAGTGCGCTTCAAGGCCGAATGTTGCCTGAGAGGCCTGCCATTGAATGGCCGACAGGTGACACCGGAAGCGGTGATCCGGGATTATGAAAGTGGCAATTGGTTGCTCGAAAGAGCGATTTTCTACTCTCTGCTGGCATTGAATGCCAGAAAATTGCATGGCAACTACCTGGATAACCGGCAGGTATTAGCAGCGTTTGATGCAGCACCCGGGGACCATTCTTCAGGGCAAACCAGATATCTGATTAAAAAGCTGAGACAATCTCATAAGTGCGATGAAACCAGTGAAGCCCAGGATATCATGCAAAAGGCCTGGCAAATCTTAAACAGCGTACCGGTCAAAGATGAGCAGCAACGACTGCAATGCATATTGAAATTCATAGCGATGCAGAATGAATTGACCATTGATCATCAGAGAGTGTCAGCACAACAGGTATCGCAATCCATCAAAACACTGAAGCGCTCATTTCAGAACGCACGCCTGCATTTTTTCTTCCTGGCGTACTGCTATGTCAGGGGCCAGCCTGTTGATGGACGACAAATCCACAGGCATCAGGTTCTGGAGTGCCTCCAGAATTTTCATAAAAGAAGCAACTGGCAGCATGCTTTAGGCCGCTGGTTTGAACAATACAGTCCTGAAGCCAATATAATGGATAATTTATTGTTTGAACGAACAAACACGGTAGCGGTATCCGTTGCCAGTCCCGGGAAGGAATGCCAACGCCCTTATCAGGTCAGGGAATACCGGGATGAAACAGAAAATACCTGCGCCACCCGGGCAGTGACCGCCAGTGCGGCTCAAACTATGGAGCCACCGTTAACAACAGGCGGATCGGATGTTCCGGACAAGTCGACCCGACAGTTAACTCCGCTAACGCTGAAAGTGCTGGAAATTATTCAGGAAATCAATGGTTCTTATAACGATCCAGCCATTCTGATTACCGGTTCTTACGCCCGTTTTTTACAGAACCTCTGCTCAGTATTTAATGATATTGACATTATCTGCACGACAGAAAAATCAACCAGAACACTCCTTGCCAAGCTGCAGGCGCTAAACACCGACAGGGATTCAGACATCCCCAAAAGCATCATCATCTCACCAGTCCCGGGATGTCCGGCGATTCAACTGCCAGGTGCCTACAATATTGACCTTGAAGATGGTGATCTGGCGACCAGGGCATTGGGGTTTCAGGTCAGTGTTGACGCCAGGGTAGCCCAAAATACAACAGGATTGGCCGTTGAGGTTCCCGGCGTTGCCAGGCCGGTATGGTGTTTGTCGTTTGCTGAAGAAACCCGATTGCTCAATGATACGCTGGAATACCTTGCTGAGAACCTTGATCCGCTGACAGAGCAATTGCAAAACGGGCCGGTATTTGACGTCCCCCGTACCCTTCTTTTTAATAGCCCCCAAAATACCGATGAACGTATTTATGGCTTACTTCTACGCTGCCTGCTTACCCTGAATAAAGCCAGGCAGTTTATCGCTCTGCACTCTGAAGGCAGATCCGGGACAAATGACGGTTCGGCCACCGCGCTTGAACAACAACGCCTGCATGCACTGACTGAGCATCTGCAAATGAAATTGACTGGCCATGTTTGCCGTCATGATTTTGAGCAAAGGGTTAACGGCTGGCTATCAACAGCTCCACAGGTTAATGGCTACCAGATCAAAAGGAAGGCATTTATTACGACACTGCTTGAGATGATGCATCCTGAAGAAGATCGAATAAACTCAGCTCGATGAACTTTTTGAAAAAATAACACTCTAAAGGTCATAGTGGCAGGTATACCTCTTACCACGTCTCCCCTATTGACTGACTACTCTCCCGGCAAACCAGGGATTAAACCGATGACCTTTCGCATATTGTTAATTTCATTACTGTTTTCCACTTCAGCTATGGCATTCGCAGGTAATGACTATAACTATACATTTATTAATACCGGCTTTGGTTACAATAATCAGAATCAGGGCACGCAAAACTTCGATGGAACCACCTGGTTCGTCAATGGTGCCTATAAAGTCCCATCCATACCCGTCATCCTGAACGCAGGATACGCCTACGGCCGCATTGATAAAGATGATGTTGCCAGTAATGTCGAGATTGATGGCAGCTCCTACTTTGCCGGAGCCAGCCTGTTATTAAAGCCAACGGACAGATTCCATGTCATTCCATCGGTCACCAGTGGCCGACTCAGAAACGGCCTGTCTGTGGATGCGGATGAGGTAAAGGATAAAGTCACAGCCTACACAGCGTCGGTCAGCGCCCGTTATCACCTGGAACAAGGCCTCTGGCTGAATTCCGGCTATATTCAGCAATACTATGACCGGGACGAAGATGACAATACCGGCTTCTTCACTGCCGGAGCAGAATATCAAGTGGATAATGAGTGGTCATTTGGCCTGAATTATCGCGGCAATTCTGATCAGTACACCACCCAGTTTTTTGTGAAACTCTTCTTCTGAGTGATCACTGAATTCGGCAATGTGTCCTCATTCCCACCAGAATCTGAACCATTTGGATGCCCCGCTGCCTGCTGCGGGGCTTAAATAAAGTTAACAAGACAGCTAAAAAGACAGAACAACGGCCCTGGTATCCGTATTTTTGGCCTTGAGCCCTCTCAAGCTGAAAGAACGGGACTGTTTGAGAATGTCCAGCTGAAGGCTGGCAGGATCACCCAGATATATAACCTCATAGTTGGCACTGCGATTCTGTATGGGCTGAACACTCACAGATTTGGTAAGAGGCAGGCTTTCCAGACAAGCCCGTAGTTCATCAACATCCCGCATACGATCGAAATTTTTCAGTGTTACCTGAATTTTGCTTCCGTTGTTGAACTGGCTGATAAACTGCTTCTTTATTGCACTGGTGAGCTTTGGCTGCAAATCTTCCATGGCATAACTCAGAGAGTTTTGTTCCCGAATAGTGGCCGAGTCAGAAATTTCAACGCTATTGTTTGGATCACTGGATACGTTAATCAAATCATCGCTACTGAAGCGGTCAGTAATACGGACTTTAATGGTCGTCTGCAGTCCGGTCATACCTCCCATTGCCTTATACTCATACTTGCTGATGTCAGTCTTGATGGTGTATCGAGCACTATTGGGCGAGGACGAAACCTCAAAACCACTGGTCGCCAGAAGTTCGCGCATCAGGCGATCAACCTCAGGTCTGTCCGTTTGAATTGCAAAGGATGGTCGCCCCATATTTTCCTGAATAGCGAGAATCTGCTGCTGACCGTCAGGAGGAGAGTCACTTACCTCGGCACTGATGATGATGAAGTAGTTGTTTCCTTCCTGGTACTCCTTGATCACCGTATAGCGCTGCACATGGCCAGAGGAAACCGTTGAAAGTTTTGCTCTCAAGGCTTCTGCGTTTTCAATCGTTGTTTTGGAGGCCATTTGCACCCCGCCATACTGTTCGACAGCACTGCGCAAAGCATTATTCAACGCTGTCGTGCGTGCAGCTTCCACACCTGATGACAAAGACGCAACACCACGGGCTTCAACAATGCTATCTTGCTTTTCAAACAGTTCAGAGAAATCACGGCTACGTTCTGAAATGACCATTACGTTATAGGTCATACCATCATGCTCACCGGTATTAAAACTCCATGCGGCTTTCAGAGTGCCTTCAACATTGCTGGTCAATGAGGTGTAGTACTCTTCGAGTACTGTATCACCTTTCCAGGATTGACTGGCCCGCTCTACAGAGGAAATCCGTTCCCCTTTAAGATAAGCCGTCAGAGATTTCATGGCATCCTGCCGTGCTATCTCTTGAGCAACATTGGCTTTACGGTGCATACCGAGACCAATTGCGATCACGGTACGTCCAAGCTCATTGTCATTCACCATGCCCATATACTGGTTATTAGCCAGCATTGTGGACACAGTTTTCTCAAGAGAAGCATTGGCTAATGCTGGCAACATTAGAAGTGCTGCCAGAATGAGAGCCCAACGTTTCATTAGTTAACGGCCCTCCTTACCAACCAAATGCGTCTTCTGCATCGGCATTGCCGCCTCCGGTATAAGTGCCGGAGGTAGCCGTACCTTGTGTGTTTTGAACGGGAACCTGCTGCTTCACAGGTTGCTGTGTCGCTACTGGAGGAACGACACGATTGCTGCTGGCAGCTTCTCTCTCGGCTTGGTTATAAACAGTCTTGTTGCTTTCAGCAATGCGAACAGATTGGTCCAAACCGTCTTTAGTGCCTTTGAGTTGCTGCTGTGATTGAACGTCCAGTACTTTGGTTTGGTACTGGCTGGCCTGCATAAGCCTGGCATTAACAACACTGGATGTATCAATGGAGTAAATGCTGACGTAAATATCCTGGCCAGAAAGCGGGTGGGTCACACGCCTGCCAAAACGCTTGGATAGACCTTGGACAGCACGATTTTCGATGCTCTGGCTGAGCTCGCTGGTAAAGCTTTCCGCAGCAATGCTGACGTCCTTTCCACCACTACTACTCAGGGTCGTCATTGCCTGCTCGGCTTTTTCATAGGCAGCAACGTCCGCATAAAGGGCTGTAGCCACTTGTTTACGCGCCATCAGTTCAGCGATACCACGGGCTTTTCGTTCAGAAGAAGAGCTACTGCCAACAGGGCTGGCAGCTATGCCAAGAATATGGAAATTACCAGAACTATCGCGGAACTTGCGCCCCCCTGTAGCGGTAGACCAGTCCTGGCTGCGTATATAATCAGCCAGATCTTGTTTCCCTTTGGGAAGCGTCATTGCTGCACCTGAAAGCAGAGCCCGTATCATCTCCTCTTGTTTTGGAGACCAGACGGTCACCATGGCAACTTTATACTGTTGCTTAATGTCATCCCATGATTCAAACTGAGCGGCAGTAATGGCACCATACAGAGGCATTTTGGAAACGGCTTCAGCCATACTATAGGCTTCACCTGTGACACTGCCTGCCAGCTGGTCCAGCTCGTTCATGGTGCTTTCATGTTCAGACATGGCTTCCTGATAATTGGCTTTAGCCTGCTCATATTGGGCTTGCTTATCAGCAGCTATTTCACCCTTATCGAAGTGCCCATCCAGCTTTTTGATAGCAGCTTCCATCAATGCATCGGCTCTATCACCAAAGGTGACACCTCGGAGCATTTCTGCTTCTTTGGCATCCATAACTTCCAACAGTTTGGCTACTCGCCCCCTCTGAGCAGCAGCTTTTCTTTCTAAATTTTCAAGTTTGTCTTTGAACTCAACATTAAGGTCTGTACCCGGAGTGCTGACACGATCTGCTGCAGACATATCAGTATATATGTACTGAATAATGGATCGTTTCGCATCCAGAGATGCTTCCATGGATTTCAGAGAACGCTTAATGATGAAACTGTCATCATAAGATGGATCTTCCGAGTCAAAAATAGCTTCACTTAGAGCGACATATACTCTTTTATCGCTGTTCCAGCCCTCAAGCACCCCACCTTTATCCAGAAATTGATAAGCAAGAGCCATCGCATCAACAGCAGCAGCGGACTGTGCAGGCATGGTTTGCAGCTGAGTGGTAACGGCTGTGGCAGGTGTTTCGACGATTTGTGGCTGGACAGAAACAGCAGCTACTTCTGGCGAAGCCGCTTCGGGTTTAAACTCTACAGCGTGTGCTGCTGAAGAGACAGCCAGTGCCAGTAGTGTGGCTTTAAAGAGATATCTCATGGTTTGTTCTCAATAATTTGGATAGTGTTATAAGCAAATTTATTTATTGCGGCATACAGTTGCAGATAAGAAATGAACCGGGATGCTTCCTGCTTTAATCCCATGCGGTGAAGAGATTCTGTGTAACGTGAAATAGCTTCCAGGTTGCTGGGTTCAAGAGCGATCCACTGTAAATAAACAGCAGCAGCTTCCGGCCAATTTTGCCTTGCGATTAAGGCAGCTCCCAGATACTGCCAGCTCTCCTGATGACGAGGTGAGCTATTGATGCTTTCTTTTAGCAGAGAGATGATTGTGTCCAGTTCTCTACCCTGTTCAAAAAAGACTTTGGCATCGATAAAGGCCTGGGCTGGCTGATCACTGAATGTGTTACTGAACAGAATATGTCCGGGCAGGCTCAGAGCGGCCGAATAAGGGCTGGCAAGATTCAGTTGGCCAGGTAGTTTGTGCAGGTAGGCAAGGGGATTCTTTTGCTGGTTTTCCTTAATCTGTGCAATAGCATTTGGTGCGCGTGCAGGCAAGGCTGTACTCTCAAAAGCAAGAATGGTTGTCTCAGATAGAGATTTTTGTTTCAGGTGGTTATCAATGACATAGGCGCTGGCGGGGAGTTCGCAGAGCCAATCCAACGCAGGTGAGTTGTCAGCCTGCAATGCCAACAGTCTCTGCCTTTCGAGAAAAGGCTGCTGCGATGGCTGGTAATAGTTTGCCAGGCAGTATTTTTTTAACAGTTCTTTCTTTTCCCACTGCAGTGCAATCTCCTGCAACCCAAATTCCGAAAAGATCTTCCCCAGATAGTGGTAATGCTGACCGGCATCCAGCTGATGTAAAGTGTGGTGATATCTTCCGTGCTTATGTCTTCATTTTTGCTGGCCGTGATCAACCTTTTGATATCTTCTTCATTAGCTGCCAGAACATAGCGGTAGCTCTCTCCTTCCGGGCGGTTCACCAGAATACGGGATGGAAGCTTTTTCAGCCGGATGTCGCGCTGTCTGATCAGAGCCTGGTCAAGAGAGGAGCTACCTGTTGAAGATGAGAGGGCTTGTAGCTGGTAATGCTCTGTGATCTGCTGCCATGCAGAAATCATCGCTTTGGCTTTAGCCGAATTTCTGGATGTATCTCTTCCATACGGAAGAATCACCGTAGAAAAAACTATGCCGGAGTCGACGATAATGCCTGTTTTGCTGGCCGCATACTTGTCAAAATATAACGTATGTGACTGACCAAGAGTAACAGCCGAAGCTGCTACCCCCGGAGTACCAGACAGAGCAAAGACCATTACCAGGGCAGTAAGGATTTTCGTACTGCGCATACTGCTCAGTCCTTGTAGTTATCTTCCCATTCTGGAGGTAGCGGCATACCGTTGGATACGGCAAACAGCTCGTTCTTTTTGAAGAAGAGTGGATCAGCTTTGATTTCAGCGACCAGGTCCTGAACATCAGGATCATTAGACCAGCGTATAATTTTACCGCGACTGGCATCGGCCCCAGGAGTGACTTCAGCAATAGCCAATGGCAGATCCACCCCCATATCAGACATGTAAAGAGTTACGATCTGTTTGCCCATGAAACCGCTTTCATAGCCTTTATCGATTTGGAAATTACTGCCTCTAAAACCAACGACCTGTCCTCCAATTGGCAGTTTATTACCGATTTTATTTGCAACGATTTTAAGAGCGTTAATGGATGCCTGGTTCAGTGCATCCTGCTCTTGTTCTTGATCGAAACCACCAATCACCTTACCGCTTGGCAAGCGGAACAGGGTGCGAATGGCACGGCCTTCTGCGGAATCCGCTTCAATAATTTCATCTGTCTGGAAATCAATCAGCTGATAATCAACGCGGATTATGTACAGGACTTCGTTATGGTCAACGCGGTTATACTCTTCCTTCACAGCAGAAACACCGGCTACCAGCCCGTAATCGGCATTCAGGCCTTTACCAAAGCGCATGCGCGACAAGGCATCAGTTGTGCCCATATCCTGAAAACGTTTCTCAGCTGCTTTGCCTTTCTGGCCGAGATGGCGGGATACGATCGTGAAGCGTTTCAGCTTGCTGATCTCTGTCTCCATCATGGTAGAAACCGTTTCCAGTGGAAGGTCTGAGTAGCTGCTGGCATCTTTATTTGCAAAAAAGTTTGTAGCAACCACAAGACGCTTGTAGTTCTTGGTTGAATAGTTCTGTGGAAGTTCAATGGCCTTTTTGCTGGACTCATAATCGGCCTTACTCACAGTATGGAGTGAAGGGTCAATCTGCACTTTGCCCTGCATTCCTGCACACCCTGTCAGAATGGCAGCTGAAAGTGCGCAGACACAGAAATGTTTGATGCCAAAAGACATAATAATCTCGTGAATATGAAGGAGGAAAAAAAGAGCAGCTAAATAGCTGCTCTTTTATACTTTATCGGCCAGCGTAACTGATGGCGTTGTTGTAAATACCGTGGTATTTCTTCAGCATGGAGAGTGCATCAACGGTAAATGAGATCTGGTCACCGGCAAGGCTTGCACCCTTCATTGCGGAAGGCAATTTCATAGGATTGGACACCAGAGCTTTGATATCAATTTGCTGGACACTCTTCTGCAGCTTGTAAGCTTCAACTAACAGACCAAGAGACTGTTTCGTCATCTCGGAAGACGTATTCAGGAACGCGTCAAATTCTTTTTTCTCAGCTTCTGGCAGCTTTGCGTATTCTGCTTTGTAAGCTTCAGGATCGGTTTCAGCAAGTTTGGTCAGCTGGTTGTAACCTGCGAGTTCAACCTTCGTAATGTAGCTGTCTGTCAGTTTGATAGTTTTGTCAGTTCAAGTTACAAGCAATTGGCTCGACTCTGATTTGATTCTCAGGGCAATATTCTATGCTGAACTCCGCTTCTTCCGACGACTTCCAGCACTCTTTGCTTTGCCTTTTCGTTTAAACGGCTGGTTCGAAGGGGCAGGCAATCCGGCAACAGAGGGCAAGCCATCGTTCATGGTTTGCATCAATAACGCTCTCAGCTCCTGATCAAGCCCGCCCATAAAGGCACCGTAGCTGCCTTTTCGCTCAACAATGTCATTCAGAGAGGCTTCCCAGCGTGCGGTCATATCAGGCGTGGTCACTCTTTCCGGTAATGCGTTGACCAGGGCTCTGCCAGTGGCTGTTGCATGAATATTTCGGCCTTTGCGCTCCAGGAACTGGCGCTTGAACAAGAGTTCAATAATGCTGGCCCGGGTTGCCTCGGTTCCCAGGCCGTCGGTTTCACGGAGAATCTTGCGAATGTCTTTATCCTGAACAAATCGGGCGATGCCCGTCATGGCCGAAAGGAGTGTTGCATCATTAAATGGTTTGGGGGGCTGTGTCATTTTTTCCTTCAACTCGGCTTCAGGACAATCAAGCACATCGCCTTTGGCCAGCTCAGGTAAAAAAGCACTCTCTTCATTATTTTCATCACCGACGGAACGCTGATGACTTTTGCCTGAATTCATCAGAACCTTCCACCCTTCCTCGACAGTCTGGCGGCTCCCGGCCCGGAAAAGGCCTTTTTCTATGTCGATATCGACGACTCTTTTTCTGAAGGTATGATCAGGATAAAACTGCGCAACATATTGCCTGGCAATTAATCCATACAACTTGCGATCCAGTTCAGACAGTCGTTCAAGATCCATTCTCAGGGAGGTAGGAATAATACCGTGGTGCGCCCCAACTTTTTTATCATTCCAGGCACCGGTTTTCCTTTCCGGCAACGCCTGGTCTACTGCCTTCCCCAGCGAAGAGACATTGTGGCGAATCGTTGCCAACACTTCCGGCGCCTGGGATAAGTGCTCTTCGGGCAGATAGCGGCAGTCTGAACGGGGGTAAGTAATCAGTTTCTGCTCATAAAGACGCTGACAGCTATCAAGCACCGTCTTGGCATCCATACGCAGCTGCCTGGCAGCATCTATCTGCAGTGCCGACAACGAGTAGGGTAATGGCGGGGGTTCTTTGCCACGCTTATCTTCGACGCGTTTTACTGTCCCCTGCTTGCCGGTAATACGGTCCACCACATTCTGCGCCAGACGCCGATCCAGCACTCGCCCTTCCTCATCCATCCAGTTCTGGCAGGCTTCGCTGGGTAGCCATTTGGCTTTGAAGGTTTCCTCTTTTGCCGTTAACAAGGTGGCAAAAACCTCAAAGTAAGGCTTAGGCTGAAAGTGTTCAATTTCTGCATCACGTCGGGCGACAAGACCCAGAATCGGCGTCTGCACCCGGCCGATGGAGAGCAGCCCATTAAAGCCAACCTTCCGGCCAAGCAATGTGCAGGCGCGGGTCAGGTTAATACCGTAAAGCCAGTCTGCCCGGGAACGAGCCAGGGCGGAAACCGCCAGCGGTACAAACTCCTGGTTGGATCGCATCCGCCCAAGGGCCTGGGAAACGGCAGAAGGGTTCAGATCGCTGATTAATAAACGACGAACATCTTTTTTACGCTGGGCAGAGAGCTTCAGATAATCCAGCACCTCATCCACCAGCAACTGGCCTTCACGATCAGGGTCACCGGCATTGACAATAATATCAGCCCGTTTGAGCAGCTTATTGATCACTGATAACTGCCCACGCCCTCCCTTTCTGGGCCTCAGCTTCCATTGCACGGGAACAATAGGCAGGTGCTCAAGCTTCCATGTTTTGTAGGCCGGGTCATAGGCATCCGGCTCCTCCTGCTCAAGCAGGTGACCTATGCACCAGGTCACCACATCTCCTGAAGCAGACTCGATATAGCCTTCCTGTTTTTTCAGGGGCTTTTTCAAAACATCGGCAATGGCTCGCCCAAGGCTGGGCTTTTCGGCGATAAATAACCGCATTCAAAAACAATCCGGCTGATAATGACTGAAATACTGTTTTTTTATACAGCATAATTCATCATTTGGCGAGCATTCATCCGTTTTCTTACCAGCCCAGGTAGAGTCGGCTGTTGTTATTTTTCCAAAGGTGTTTCGAGTCTTGCATCTGTTGATACAGCTTTTCCTTACTCCTTTCCTGATCAGGCACCTGATCAACCAATCCTGATGGCAGGCTCCGATTAATCTCTGTTACAGCATCAACACTATGCACTGGCACAGTATTATCACCCACCTCCGCCATAGGTTCTGAACTGGAATCCCGACTGTGTTCTGAAGGCCGGGCATCTTCACCACCAGAGTCCTGACCATTAATAAATGGCTCCTCAGCCCACGAAAATGACAGATCTTCCTGAAGTACCTCATAATCTCTCTGTCCGGTGTCATCGGTGTTTACTTCCTCTGCGGGGCTGAGTACACCGGCAATCTCGTCTTCAACAACTGAAACAGAGGGCTCCAGAACTATGGCTGAATCCTCTTCCGAAACAGGCTCCGGGTAAGGTTCATCATCAGGCTGTCTGACAAAGCCACAGAGGCGATTGATGGCTTCTTGCTCATTTTCCAGTGTGTAGAAAATCTCATAAGGTGGTTCGCAAGTTATCGGGGTTTGGGGCTTGTGATCTGTATGACCAACATGATTGTCAATAATGACATCCGGAACCCGGGGGTATTCAATGTCAAGATGACAAATCGATATTCCAGTACCTTTATCCCTCTGCCTCTCTGCCAGATAACGGCCCAGAATCGCCTTAAATGGTATAAATTCATCAAAGTAAACCGCTTCAGCGTTCAGCGCCCTGCATAAATGAGCAACCCCGAGTTTCACAGGATCTTCAATAACGGGTTTGACAAAATCAAGCCCATAGCTTTTAACCAGACTCAATACATGTTGTTCATGTACCTGATAACGAACGGTGATTTGGGGAAAGGTGATGATTATCCCATCGGCAGTAATACAGAGAATGTCCGTCACAGCCGCCGTCTCAGGCACAATGCTGATAACAAACCCTTCATCAGAAGGCCAGACTGGATAAACGCCGGCAGGATAGACATCCTCATAAAATTGGTTTCCATTCCTGAATACCCCCACGTTTCCCTCGGGAACTTTGTAGAGAAAAGGAATATAAGAATAGAGATCATAGGCTTCAACTTTTTCACCCGGAAAGAGTAAGAAAGAAAGAAACACAAAT
Organism: Endozoicomonas sp. ALB115; assembly: GCF_049310245.1. NCBI lineage: Bacteria > Pseudomonadati > Pseudomonadota > Gammaproteobacteria > Oceanospirillales > Endozoicomonadaceae > Endozoicomonas > Endozoicomonas sp. ALB115. Next base: position 16,819 of record NZ_JBLYZG010000078.1, read on the forward strand.
AACATTATCATTAGTTTCTCTTCCACAATTTAACTCCAGGTTCAAACAAAGACTTATCAGGGAGCAGTAGTTATAGCAAAGCAATGAACCGTCAAGACAAAATTGAAAACAAAAAAAGTAAAAAGCCAATCAGCAGGCTTTCATCCGGATATTGCCCGGTCACTGATCAACGTGGCAAATCATGCTACTCACCGATCAGCCGAAAGATATGGTAATCTGAATACCTCCAAACTCCCGGTTACCAAGCCTATGGCACCTCTGGATTACCTCAAGAAACTCACCTGCGATCGCCCTGAGCCGGTCACCTGCGCCCGGCCAGAGGATCTGATTACCGAGACCGAGAGTAACCGGGGTCGTATTATTCAATCAGCGGCCCTGCGCAGGCTTCAGCAGAAAACCCAGGTCTACCCACTGGAAACCAATGCAGCCGTCCGCAGTCGTCTTACCCACTCACTGGAAGTTCAGCAAACTGGCCGCTATCTGGCCAAAACCATTCTGGATCAACTAAAACAACATGGGGAGCTGGCAAAACTTGGTCTGGAAGGTATCGAAACGGCCTTTACCAATCTGGTAGAAATGTCCTGCCTGCTACACGACGTAGGTAACCCACCTTTTGGCCATTTTGGGGAAGCCGCGTTCAGCCGCTGGGTTCAGGATCATGGCGAAGCCTGCCATCACAAGGCAATGGCCAGACAATCCGCCGTCAATGGCCAAACCGGTCACTCAGAGCTTTTCTACCAGGTACTGTTACCGGATTTGTCCGTCTTTGAAGGCAACGCCCAGGGGCTGCGCATCATTCACAGCCTGCAGACACTCAACCTGACCTGGTCACAGCTGGCCGCCACCATCAAATACACCCGGGCACCTTATCAGAATCCGACAAGCGGATTTGCTTACCGTCAGAAAAAGCCCGGCTTCTACTACTCAGAACAGCGCCTTATCCAGGACATCTGGAAACATCTTGAGATACAGGAGAACTGTCGCTTTCCACTGGTCTACATCATGGAGGCAGCAGACGATATCTCTTACTGCATTGCCGATCTGGAAGATGCTGTTGATAAGGGCATTCTGTCATTCAGGGGCCTGAGCTTCTGGCTGAAAGAAGTGTGGCAGGAGTTCACCGGCGAAAAGAGCCAATACCTGCCGGATATCATTAAAACCGCAGAAAATGTTGCCAAAGACAACCCACAGAACTTTATTCGCCATTTACGCTCACAGCTGGTCCGGGATCTGGTCAGCTATGCTGCCAACCGATACCTGCAGAAGCATACGGAAGTTTTTCATGGGACGCTGGATGAGCCATTAATTGATGGCGGCTCAGACCAGCATCTGGCGCTGAAAACACTGAAAACCGTCGCCATACGACATGTGTTCAGTAGTCAGGAAAAAGAAACACCGGAACTGCGGGGATATGCGGCCCTGATGGGCTTGCTCGATATCTATCGCCCAATCCTGGAACTCCCCGGCACCGCATTCGCAAACCTCGATAATCTGGATGATAGCGAACACTTTATCGAGCATCGACTCAATCACCGACTGTCCCGGAAGTATAAAGCAGCCTATGTTCGGGCTGTGCATCAAATGCGTCAGGAACAGCATTCTCCCGCTGAACAGAACGATCTTGAATGGTATTTCCGGACGAGACTGATTCTGGACTATGTGGGTGGCATGACAGACTACTTCGTACTTACGGAGTATCAGAGCCTATCGGCAATTTAAACCATGAGGAACGCTTTTGCGTTCCTCCTTTCATGGTCTTCAGCCATTGGGCTCCTTCGTTCTCGAAGTATTTTCTGCTGGAATGATAGCCCATGTCATAGATAGACCGTAGCTGATCCGGCTTCACCATAAAAGCGCTGCAGTCCTCGATACCCTCCGGTGCCAATGACACCTCCGGCAAGTTGATATTGGAAAACTGCCGGGCAGAACTGTAAATCTGAAATACCCTGTCCAGTACATCAAAGGTGTTGGCGAAATGCTCACAGGGCCTGGACATAACCGGAGCAAGATACATCCCGATATGATGGCGACACTGGTCGTTAATCAGGTCTGAAGGATAGTTATTGATAATCCCGCCATCCGCATAGACGGTCCCCTGCCATTTAACCGGGGTAAACATGCCCGGATAAGCGGACGATGCCGTTAAAGCATTAATCAGTGGACCACTGTTAAATACCGTCTGCTGCGCTCTGTTCAAATCAGTAGCAACCACATACAGAGGTTTTTTCAATGATTCAAAACTATCTTCCGGGAAATAAGCCTGAAAATTTTTCGCGATCTTCTCTGAGTCAATCAATCCGAGTGCATTGAACGACAGGTTTCTAAAGCTGAACATTCGGGTCGAGACAAAGAAGTCCAGAATCTCTGCCGGTGCATATCCGGCACTGTGCAGAGCACCGACCATCGCACCACCGCTGGCACCGGAAATAATATCCGGCTCGATTCCATGCTCGTTCAGGTACTGCAGTAAGCCAATCTGAGCCATGCATTTTGCCCCACCACCGGACAGGGTCAGGCCCAACCGATAGGGTTTGCTTTTAAAAAGCTCTGTCGTGAACATGCTCATAGATGAAAGCGCCACCTCTGGAAAGTAACGTTGCTTGCAAAAAAACTGAAGCAGCCTCCTGGCCCTCGGAAAGTTTTTGCTCAAGCCGACATTATGTCATGAGCCCCGCTCTGGGCTAAAGTAAATCTCAACCGAATCCCTAGCCGCTGCGCTTATCAGTGTGGAAAGCGGCAATTGTCGCTGATCATGCTGGATTTTTGTGCTGCTAAAATCATCATATATTTCAATTGGTTACCAGGATGGGGCGGAGACCTTTCTCAAGGAGTTTGAAATAAAAGCACTGTTTTGCGTACAAAAACACTGGTTTTGAGGGAATTTCATCGTTTTTTTGTAACCAATCAGCAGCTCAGCGACGAGGGTATTTATCAGCCTCCAGCCGGAAAGTTCGACACCATCGAAGTGCTTGAAAATGGCAATGCCAGCCTGGTAAAACTGGACGGCAGCAGTGCCGAATTTGACCCGGTCGGAAGGCTTGTCGCCAGACGGGATGCCAATAAAAAAGGCTCTTCAGGGATAACTGTGGGTAGAAATCAACAAATTTGAAAAAAAAAGCACCAGCGGCTGATTTCAGGTATGTTTTTATTTGCAGACAAAAACAAGAAGAAACGCCGCTGATGCTGATAAAAACTATCCTCAATAAAGTTCATAAACTCAAGTCATTTGTTTATCAGGATGTAAAACTCGGTCTCTATCAAGGCTCTGAAGTATTCAATGTCATCGTGGTCCCACGCAAGAACGGCCAT
>NZ_JBLYZG010000079.1:0-19620 GCF_049310245.1 Endozoicomonas sp. ALB115
GAACCCGAAGCGACCAAAGAAGCCCTGAAACAGATCGGCGCACTGTACAAGGTTGAAGATGACATCCGTCGTCAGGGGTTGGAAGGCGACGTACTGCGTGATTATCGCCAACAAAAAGCCAAACCCCTGGTTGACCAGTTCTTTGAATGGAACCGGGAGCAGCTGAGACGGCTTGACCTGGTTCCCAGCAACCCTCTGAGCAAGGCACTGGGCTATGTTCACAAGCGGGAAAAAGAGCTTCAGGTTTACCTGAACGATCCAACGGTAGCGGTAGACACCAATCATCTTGAACGTGGCCTTCGTTGCATCCCGATGGGAAGAAAGAACTGGATGTTCTGCTGGACGGAAGAAGGCGCAGACAATGTTGCCGTGTTCCAGACGCTGATCACCAGCTGCCAGCTGGCGTGCATCGATCCCTACAAATACCTGGTTGATGTTCTCCAACGCATCAGCCTCCACCCGGCCCGTGATATCAGGGAATTGATACCGCGACTCTGGAAAGAGAAATTCGGGGCCAATCCATTAAAAGCCGATCTCGACAAGTAGGGGGAGTCTGCTCCCTGCTTGGACGCTTACGAAGCGGTTATTCCATCTCATGGTTTTGAGCCATTCATTTGAATCAATTTCCAGTAGGCTCAGAATGGGTGGGATATCTGATCGGATTGAACTTTTCTTATCGGATCGGACTGCACGCCCACTCCAGTCAACCAGCTCAAGATAATCGTGAAGTATATAAGGCAACGCCTTAGCCGGATTTTGCCCCTGTGATCTAAAAGGCATAAGGGTGATTGGCTGCTTTCGGGTCTCAGAACCTGCCAAATTTTCAATTCGTTCCTGAATCGACGTGTAGTCTGATCCTTCTGGAGTTTCCGACATTTCGGCATGGAGCGGATTCAGGTCAACATAGGCCATGCAGGTTAACAATGCTGCCTCATCCAACAACGCCTGACTTTTAAACCGCCCTTCCCAGAAGCGACCTTTGCAGCCATCTTCCTGGTTAGCCTCACGGGCAAGATATTCGTTCAGGCAACGCATGAACCAGCTGATATTCGTTAAACGATTTCGATATTCTTCAGCAAATTCGTCCACACGAGTCAGTTCCGAATGACTCAGCTGGTCAGCAGCAAGATGACTCTGAACCAGAAGCGGCCCTGTGAAAAGCCTTGTCCATCGACTCAAAATTTCATCTCTTGTCCACTCTCTGGCAGGTTTCTCATTGATATGCAAAACCACATGGTAGTGATTAGACATAACAGCGTAGGCGCAGACTTCTATAGAAAAGATTGAAACCAGTTCCCTGAGCTTATCTACAACCCACCGCCGACGATGCTCGTAGTTTTTGCCCGTTACCACACAAATACGCCCTGCGTACGCATCAAGCTATACAGTGATAATAAGGCGTGGAACCTGGGTCGATCAAAGAACTTCGTGCACGGGTCATAATCTCTCCTTATCAGCGACAGGGAAAAACTAGGCTAGCTAGCTTGTTTGTCAAATATAAGGGTGGCCTATTTTCTATCCTTAAGTTCTTCTATATCGCCTCGCTCCAGAAACTCTCCTGAGTGGCTTACGGAGAAGCAGTGGCTTATACGCAATGGCTTCTCCATAACTTTTTAAGGCTTCAAATACAACAGGTCATTACAACGAAAGTCTGCTTCAGTAACCTGATCGTAATACTTCGGTTTTTTGTATTTATCCGTCAAGCCAGCCTTGAGATCAGCTTCTTTCTGTTTAAGATAACTCTGCCAATCAGCTATATTCTTATCAATTTTAGGTTTGGCTCGATAGTAGTACTTTTCAAAGATATAGCCGCCACAGTCAAGAGATCGGTAATTGCTCTTTGTCTGAACCCACGACAGAAAAATATTATCTTTTCCCGTGATGCTGAAAAATACATCTCCCAAGAAATGATTCGGCAGTAACTCTTTCAGATTAATTATTTTTTTGAACAAAGAGCCATTTTTATGATTTTTCCATTGAATATGGACTAAATCAGGAACCGACTCCATTGGTAAAGAAACCGTTCCCCCTGCATGCCCTTTCTCTAGAAAAGCATAGGAACCTGGATGTCCTGGATATAGGCTTTCCTCTTTATTACTAATAACTTCTATATTGTAGATATCTGACTCTGAATCATTATGAACAACAAAATTGTAGTACTTCATTTGACTACATCCAGAAATTAAAAGAACAGTAAGAGCAACCAGTAATGCTTTATAATCAGATGCTGCTTTCTTTTTGGCTTTAACCATTCGACAACACCCCACTATTACTCAACCACTCCAGATATTTAGTCATATCAACTGTACCTCGAACATCGTTATCCTGAGGACTTTCAATGATCATGTGCTCCAAATCAGGAAATTGTGGTGCTGTTGACTGTCTCTGAGTCGGTCGTAATGGTTCTCTTTGAATGCAGTTTCCGTTTCGATCTTCTCTAAGACAATTCTGCCCTGGTGTAAAATTTGGATCATTTGGATAATAAATATCCCTGTCCCCACGGGCCAAGAAACCTCTTTTGTCATGGATCAATGGATTTTCGACTGTTTTGTACTCATCATCAAGATCCCCCATTGAAACACCAGCAGACTCTGCCTGCTGAACCATCCACTGAAGAGGGATATCGGATAAATCACCTTCTTTCCAACCTCCACCAATATCGGAATGATCTCCTATGAAGCCCTGCTCTACAATTTGGCCAGAAGTCAAAGAAGCACCTTCGACTGGTGAAACTGAAGTGAGTGGGAATAATGCTCTGTGTTCATTTAATGCTACTGCGTGAGCCACATGCCCTATTCTGCTATCCACTGTGAAGTCATAACCAATATTGATATGATTCCCAGGTAACCCCATTGACCCAACAGTATCAAAGAGTCCCATAAAGCGAACATTCAAGGGATTACAGGTCGTTACGTTAAGCCAATCATTACTATCCATCCTATCAAAGATTTCATTTGAGAATTCACGTGCTATTGAAGCTCCACGACTGAAACCAACAATATCAATATTTCTATCCCATGTATCATCTGCTACCAGTCTATCCAGTCGATTAAGTGCACGATTAACCTTATCTCTAGCCCCATAGCCAAAAACGCCCCCGGCTATAAAGTCTATCCCATCTCCTGTTCCCACCCCCTTTTGGTAAAACACCTCATTAGGATAAGCTTCATTATATGAATCTTTGAACTTCGATACGTTTGTTTTCAACACAGTTTCATCATTCCCCGTCCCATCAAAAGCAAACAAAAACAGCCCCAATGGATCAGTGCTGACCAGAGGGTTACTGTTCACATAGGCATAAGTATTGATACCGCCTCTCAGCCCTATAGGATCACTCTGGCTGTATCGCCCAGTTTCCGGGTCATAGTAACGGTGGTAGTTGTAGAACAGGCCGCTTTCATGGTCGTAGTACTGGCCTGCGAAGCGCAGGTTGATTTCCGTCTCCTTGCCATCACCGTCCGGGTCTTGGTTGGCCAGACCCATCCCAAAAGCATCGCTTTGCCATTGCCAGACAATGGTTTGCTGGTCATTGGTCGCTTTTCTGGGAGTATTCAGATGATCCGTATGAAGGTAGGTGATCTGCTGACCTTTGGAGTCATCCGCCATCGCTACTGGCACCCGGTTCAACCACAGGTAGTTTTTATGGATCTCTTTCCCTGTCTGGCTGTCGATCCGGGTTTCCGCCATCAACTGGCCACTGAGGCCGTAATGGTAAACGGCATGCACCGGGCCATCAGTAGATGGAATCATCTTGTGGGTACGCTGGCCCAGTGCGTTATAGGCGTAAGTGCCTGTTAGCTGGAAGTTGATGTAGGTCGCTACTATCTGGTTCCGGCGGTTATAAATATGCCTTCGATCCCTGGCCGCTGAGGTTTCGACCAGGGTACTGCCTGACCCACTGAGCAAGACCTGGGTGCTGCCATAAGATTGCAGTCGGTTGCTATTGGCCAGGTAGTCTGCGCTCCAGATGGCGGGTTTTTGTCCTGGTTCTCCCATTCTGTGCTCTGTCCGGTTTCCAGCTTTGTCGTATTGGTAAAACTGCTCGTCGCTGACCCGGCTATCCAGTTCGGCAGTCAGGCGCGCCAGTGCATCGTACTTAAAATGTCGTTCACTGTCATCGTCCAGCCGGATGGTTTTAATACTGTCAAAGGCATCATAACCATAAACCTGTTCCCAAAGTGTCTGACCTGGTTTGGGCTGGCTGGATGATGCCAGCATCAAGGCCGAGAGCCGCCCGTCGGCATCAAAGTCTCTGTCCATCCACAGGCCATTGCCGTATCGCCAGCTACTGACACCACTGAATGACTGATGCTTCACCTTATCTACTAAAGTCTTTTGGACTCCTGCCAGTTGGGTCTCAATACCCTTCAGACGATTTGTATCATAGCGGTAGTTTAACTGTTGGCTATTGGGATAGGTGACCCCCAGCAACTGGCCTGCCTTGCCATACTGATAGCTCAGTGTGTAGACGTAAGACTGATCATTCAACTCAAAGCTGCGACGATCCGTGAGGGTATTGCCAAAGTCATCGTAGCCATATGCAATCTTGCCACTGCCATCTTCAATAGAGGTCAACTGCCCTGTACCATTACCATGAACACCGTCTGTCTGGTCGTACTGGTAGCGGATATCCGACCCTGTGCCTGGATAATCGATAGCCACCAGACGATTCAGCAGGTCGTATTCAAACTGAATGCTCGTTCCTGTCACATGTTCAGCAGCATTTTCAGCAACGATGGAACGTCTCAGATGGCCAGAACCCGCCCGGATCTTGTTCCCGGCGCTGTCATAGTCGTAGACGATCACTCCGGTATCTGGGCTATCTACCTGAATGGTGTCACCAAAGCCATTGTAACGATAGCGGGTAACCGCACCGTTGGCCGCCACCACTTCACTGATGCCACCCGTCTGACCATATTCAAACCGGGTAGAGCCGTTCATGGCGTCTATCACTTGGGTCAATTGACTGATGGCATTGTAATCATTGCGAGTGATGCGCTTTTCGTCTTTCCCTGCTTCGGTTGTGGTCAGAACATCCCCCAGTTTGTTATAGGCAAGCACCACTTCCTGCCCATGCTGTCCCAGCAGTTTGATCACTCTGCCCAGGGAATCCAGCGCCCGCTCACTCTGACGGATCAGGTTTCCTTTGCTGTCGTATACCAGTTGGGCAGTCCATTCACCACTGACTCTGGATGGCTCCAGGTTAATGCGCTCGCCCCAGTTATTGCGGATTTCAATGATTTGTCGAGCGTCGTTATAGTCGAATGACTGCCAGCTGCCGTCGGGCAGTGTGAGTCGGGTCACCAGCCCGTTGCGGTCGTGATCGATCTCTGTGGTTTCTGACAGCTCGCCAGTTTTGCTCTTGCGGGTGATTCGGGTGGCCAGTCCTGCTTTGTTATAGTCCAGGCTGACTTTCAGACCATTGGCCAGTGTCGCCTGGGTGGGCTGGCCATCACTGTTGTACTGGTCAATGGTGATGGTATGCCCCATCGGGTTGACGACTTCCTCCAGCAGGCCACGGTCGTTAAAGCGGTAGGTGGTGATATCGTCTGAGCCATCAGCCAGAGGCTTTCTGGGGCCGTTGATCGCCAGAGTGGCAATCTGTCCGACATTTTGCTTATCGAAGGTATAGCTATATGCCCAGTGGCGCTGATCACCATAGGTGGAATAGGGCAGGGTCTGTTGTGTCAGGTCGGTTTCAATACGACTCAGCAGCCTTCCCGCGTCGTTGTATTGAAAGTCGGCCTTGCGATAACTCTGCCAACGTCCCTGGTGGTAACGACTCAGGATTTCTTCGGTCACCAGTGGTAAAGTGTTATGCCAGCGTCTTTCAACGCGGAAAGTGCCTTCTACGGGTAACCACTGCCCTTGCTGACGAGTCAGACCGTTATCCTGCCGGGTCACCAGGCCTCTCTGGTTGCGCTGGTATTCTGTGGCACTGCCTTCGGCATCTACCGCCAGACGCAGGTAGCCCTGTTCATTATATTGATGATCCTGGCGAACTTCCGGACAGGTCGGTGTTGCCTTACCGTCCACCCTGACCAACCTGCGATAACCGGGCCGTGCTGCTTCCAAATGAAAAACAGTCACCAGACCGGCTGCATTGGTCATGGCTACCGTGCCGTCACTTCTGTAGTCAAAGGTCAGTCGTTCAACGCCATTACCATGTTCACTAAGATTTGCACGACCGAGATCATCATAGCCCCAGGTGGCATAGCGCTTACCTTCCGCGTCGGTAATGCCGGTCAGGGCATGGTTGAGCTGTTGATTCTCGTAATGATAGGTTGCGGTATTGTGCTGCCAGAGCGCTGCAACTTGTGACCAGATGCTGTCGCCCAGTCGTTGGAATCCCTTGAGGTTGCCTTTTTCACTGTACTGAAAACGCAGAACAGTATTATTGGGCAGTTCAACCCGGCTGAGCCATGGTTTTTCGCTATGGCCTTCGTAATTAAACGTCAGTTGGTCGCCACGGCTGTCTGATACTGAAACCAGCTGGTTATTTTTATATGTCAGTTGATGAATAACGCCGTTAGGGTATTTGACAGATTGTAGCTGGCCAGCTTCATTATAGGTTTCAATGACCTGGTTCAAGGTGATGTAACGCCAGCCGCTTTCTGTTTTTTCCAGCTGATCCACGACCCCCTGACCGATCCAGCGATCCTGTTCAAGGCGGAACAGATAAACAGAGCCGTCGTCACGAACTATCTTGCGGTAGGTATCGGATATTTGCCCTTCCAGATCAACCAGATCTGAAAGCTGCCGCTGGTAACTGTGTCGCCAGCCATGGCCCAGACTGGTTAACTTATTACTTTGTCGGCTGTTGTAATAGCGCTCGAATTTAAGGGGCGTTTCGCCATAATGCTGAAAGTCAGACTCAACCTGGAATTTGTTACCCGTGCCAAAGTCAATAGGGTTGCCCGCCACCGTATAAGTGGGCGCGGTGGACACACCCCCTTGTGAAGAACCTCCCAGAGGATAAAAGTAACCCGGATCACCGCCCCCTGGCCCAAGACACATACCGCCACCACCGCCTCCACCCGGGTCAGGAAACAGATCGTCTATGGGTGGTACATTTCCGTCACCAGGCTGAGTATCACCACCATCCCCGTCGGAACCATCACCGCCACTCCCATCAGAATCATCCGGCCCACCGCTATCTTTATGCCTGCCACTGCCCCCGGGAGCTGCCAGTCCCGGAGTTCCTTCCGGATAGAACCAGCCCTGGTAATAGTTGGAAGCCATCTCCTGCGCCATATCACCTATATGGTCAGTGATGACATCGCCGTACTGCTGGTAACCGGCCATCGCAGTGATCAGGCCAATACCAAGGATTGGCATATACTCCGCCATAGCTGCGCCAATCATTCGACGAGGGTTTGGTTTCTTTAAAAACTGATGACCTGACATCTCTACATCCCTGTATTATCTTTTTATGATTCTTTTTTATGGTTCTTCTGTTATTTTCAAGCGCCCAAACTAATTGATAGCTGACGTTTTCAAGGGCTGCTGGTACTCAATGGTCACCCGCCGATTCTGTTTTCGCCCTTCAGTCTGGCGGTTATCTGCAACAGGCTGCTCTTCTCCGTAGTGCTCAACATTAATCGTTAAACCTGCCAGGGCGTTATCACGTGTCAGTACTTGTTCCACTGCTCTGGCACGTGACTCAGAAAGCCGTTCATTGTCTTCCTCTGTGCCCACACTGTCGGTGTGACCTGCTATGGTGAGCCGGGTAGCGCCTGACTCAATCAGCTCATGCTTCAGCCTGAGCAGGTAATCGTTAGCGTTCTCATTCAATTCAGCCATCCCTGACTCGAACAGGATGTCGGGGATATTATCCAGCAGGGCTACTGTGGGATATTGCTTATCCAGTGTCAGAAGACGATGGTTAAAGGCCAGTTTCAGCTGCGGTCGGGTGCTGGCATCCAGTATCCGAAGGTAGCTCCTGGGCTCCCCATCCAGGTCGATGACATAAAACTGAACCAGCCACTGGTTCCCCTTGCTACCCGCCTGCCTGGCCAGAACATAGTGCTGACTGGACTCGTCACCCTCAAGCTGTTCAGAAAGATAAAGTTGCCAGGCAGTCAGGTCACCGCATTGTATCTGTTCGCACCGATAAACAACTTCAAAGTGGTCTTTTGCCAAACGATCCAGCATCTCCTGGTACAGATGCACCGCCGAGTCACTCATACTGTGGTCATTGATCCAGACCCGTGATTCACCCAGAGCCTCCAGTTTCAGGGAAGCCAGATAACCTTCATTGTCCCCTTTGAGATAATCCACCGGCCCGGCGACCAGTTCGACCCGGTCATATTTTTTGACGTCCTTCTGGAACACTGTGGACTCTGGAAATGCCTTAACCAGGGGGTGCGTTGCAGGAGAGGCCATAACAGGGGAAATAGCTGCAAATGTTAAAGCAGCCAATCCCCCCAGGGCTACACTTCCCAGTTTTTTATAAAGTGATTTCATCCTGATTACCCCCCGGTCGGCGGAGCGGGTATCCAATACTCACCACATCCCAGTAGTGGCCCGGCATGCAGTTTGCCCGAATCCACAGCATGAGCCTGGACGACATTGAGATTACCCGACACCTTCGCCTTTTCCTTGTTGTCGACATAGTCCTGATAGACCGATTTCAAATTAGCCAGTGTCGTATTCCTATAGTCAGTAATAGCTTCCCTGCAAGATGACCGGTCCACTGAAGCCATGGCATCGGCCACAGCCTGCTCACGAGTGGTAATCATTTGTCCAACAATTCTGATAGTGGCTTCCCTGACTGATCCCAGATCCATATTGGGTCGGTAACCGGGACTGGCTATCATTTTCTCGGTCTCTTTATCAATATGCTGGTTCTGCAATTCCTGAAAAGGCTCTAGCTCATTCAAGAGCGCATCCTGATGCTCTATAACCTTATCCACATCAAAGGCCATCACAGCAGTGGACGACAGTAAAAACAGAAGACAAGCGGTTTTATAAATTCTCACAATCGACACCTTTGGTTTCATTATTTTCACATCGAAAGTCGGTCTGCATTCGCACCACACTGCGCCCGGTCAAGGGAATCATAAAACGATTTTCCCCAAAAAGCCTTGCTAATGCCTGGCAGGCCAACCAATCTTGTGAAGCCCCCTGGCTCACCTGCAGAGTCCGCCATATGATAAAGTTCGCCACAGGCACTTCCATGTCATAGCAGTAACGACTGCGAATACCCAGCAGGTTGGCGTCCTGCAAATCCACATCGACCCCATCAATGTCCTGCATGGTCTGGTCACGGGCATCCATATTCTCTATCGGAATCTGATAAACAGACTCCTGTGCCAGTCGAAATTTTCCACCGTACCGGGAGAACGGACAACTGCTGCCCGAACAGGACTCCAGCTCATTGAACCAGAATTAGCTCACAGATTTTACTGACGGGGCTCATTTAATAGCCCTCTGAGCCATTGCAGTGAGGGCGATGCACTTCTGATGGAGTACCAGTAAAGATAGGCACTGACCGATGGCAGTTCATAGGGCAGTGGAAGAATTTGCAGTCCCATATCCTGAGACAATTGTTGAGCGTAATCCTGTGGCAGGGTCAGCAATAAGTCTGAGCAGGAAGCCACCTGACAGCCTATCTGGTAGTCTCTCAAACGAACGGCAATTGAGCGTCGTTTTTCCAGGCTGGCCAATTGCTGATCTTCATAACCAGGCCCTTCCCGGCGGGAGGACACCAGAATGTGTTTCTCCTTCAAATACTCTTCCATGGTCAGCTGTTTGGTTATCCGGCTGTGATTTTTTCGGGCAACGACAACCATTGGGGTTTTCTGCAGTAAGGTATATTCGATTTGGCGGCCCACCGGCAGAAGCACGTCAATGGCAAGGTCAATACTGCCTGCTCTTAACTCCTTTTCCACATGGTGACGATCAAGTTTCACACTATGGATCGAGATGCCCGGAGCCTGCTGCTGTAATGCCATCATTAATGGTGGCAGCACAACAGTTTCCATGGCTTTATGAATGGCCAGAGTAAATGACAACTTACTGGTGGCTGGAACAAAGTCATTTCTCGGTGCCAGCACACGCTCCAGGTCGCCAAGGACGGTGCGCAATTCCGGTAGAATTTCCCGGGTGTATGAAGAAGGTTGCAGGCCCCGTCCTTCACGGATAAACAGTGGATCGTCCAACTGCTCCCGAAGCCGGTTTAAGGCGTGGCTGACGGCGGGCTGGGTAAGGTTGAGCCGTCCTGCGGCACCGGTAATTGAGCCGGCAACGGCAATGGCTTCGAGCACTCTCAGAAGATTAAGGTCAAGTCTTGATATATGCATGATATTTATAGTTATTCATCAAAACTATTCATTTGATCGTGATTATCATCTACAGCAGCATAGAGGGCAATAACAATAACAGCGAGGCTTTCATGGATTTTTCCCATTCCGCCAAAGCGCAGGATTTTCTCAAGCGCACTCAGGCATTCATGAACGACAAAGTACTGCCAGCAGAAGAAGCGTATCATCAGGCGTTGTCCACCTCCGCAGACCACTCTGAGTGGCAGCAACCGGAAATCGTTGAAGAGTTAAAAAGACAGGCTCGCAGTGCAGGGCTCTGGAATATGTTTCTGCCCTGTGATGAATGGGGCGCAGGACTTACCAATACTGAGTATGCACCTATCGCCGAGGCCACTGGCTGGAGCTTGATGGCACCGGAGGTCTTTAACTGTAATGCGCCGGATACCGGCAATGCCGAAGTGCTCTGGAAATACGGCAGTGAGGAGCAAAAAGAACAATGGCTTAAACCGTTGCTGGCCGGGGAAATTCGTTCTGCGTTCTGTATGACCGAGCCAGAGGTTGCATCCAGTGATGCAACAAATATGGGTGCCACCTGTGTCATTGAGGGTGATGAGATAGTATTGAATGGTCGTAAATGGTGGAGCAGTGGTATAGGCCACCCTAACTGCAAGTTCGTTATCTTTATGGGCATTTCGAACCCTGAGGCAGATCGTCATCACCGTCACGCTATGGTTTTGGTGCCTTTGGATATGCCCGGTATAAAAATCGAGCGCATGTTAAGTGTCATGGGAGACTACGATGCACCATTTGGTCATGGTGAAGTGTCGTTTACTGATGTACGGTTACCGCTGTCTGCCTTTATTGGTGGCCCGGGCCGGGGGTTTGAAATTGCCCAGGGACGTCTCGGACCGGGTCGTATCCATCATTGCATGCGTTTGATTGGCTCTGCGGAAAAAGCACTCAAACTATTGTGTGAGCGGGGCCTGAGCCGCAAGGCGTTTGGTAAGCCTCTGGTGAAGTTGAATGGCAATCCTGATGTGATTGCCAATGCCCGGATCGGTATTGAACAGGCCCGGTTGCTCACTCTGAAAGCGGCATGGCTCATGGATACAAAAGGCATTATGGGCGCAATGAGTGAAGTGTCCCAGATCAAGGTGGTGGCCCCCAACGTTGCCCAGCAGGTGGTTGATGCGGCTATTCAGATGCACGGCGGTGGTGGTCTTTCCGATGATTTCCCGTTAACCCGTATGCTGGCAATGGCAAGGGTGCTGCGTTTAGCGGATGGGCCAGATGAAGTGCATCGTGGGTTGATTGCCAGGTTTGAACTGATGAAGTATCGATAACACGAAAAATAATAAATAGGATCAAGGCATGTCGTTTATAAAAACAATAATTGTGACCGGCGGTGCCAGTGGCCTTGGCCGTGCAACCTGTGAGCGCTTTGCCCGTGCAGGTTATTCGGTTTGTGTCGCTGATATCAATCAGGAGCCAGGCAATAAAACGGTCGAAGCCCTGAAAGCCCTGGGTGCCGATGCCTATTTCACCCGCTGTGATGTCACCAGTGACCAGGATGTAGAAGCCATGATTGCCAGCGCCATGCAGCGCTGGGGCTATATCGGTGTGCTGGTGAATAATGCCGGTGTGGCAGCCGGTGGTCGTATCGAAACGTCCTCTATGGAAGATTGGCAGTGGATTCTGGACATTAACCTGCTGGGTGTTGCCAGAGGTTGTAAAACCATTACGCCACTGTTTAAGCAGCAGCGCTCCGGCCATATTGTCAATATTGCTTCGCTTGCCGGTTTGGTGAACGCGCCGATGATGTCCAGTTATAATGCCACCAAAAGTGCAGTGGTGGGCCTGTCAGAAACCATCAGGATCGAGTTGGAACCTTTTGGTATTCATACGTCAGTGGTTTGCCCGGGATTTTTTCAGACCAATCTTGCCGAGTCTTTTCGATCCGGTGATGCTGAAATGAAAAAGGTGGTGGATAAGCTACTGGCCAGTTCCAACATCACCGCTGAAGATGTGGCCAATGATATCTTCAATGCGGTTCAGAATAAGACATTTTATGTCTTGCCCCATCGCGAGGGGCGCACACTGTGGCGCATCAAGCGTCACCTGCCATCGCTGTTCAAAGCACTGGTGAGCAAAGGGTATAAGAAGAATTTAAAAAAACAGGGTGTCAAGCTATGACCAGTGAAAGTGCAGGATTTGTTGATCAGCCGGGAACGGTTCGATCCGGAGAGGAGCTGGATAGGGTGGCACTGGATGCCTATCTGAATAGGATGTTTCCAGATCTTGCCGGTGACCTTAAGGTTGAGCAATACCCCGGCGGTGCTTCCAATCTCACTTACCTGGTTTCCAAAGGCGAGAAAGAATGGATTCTCAGACGCCCGCCTTTTGGTGTAAAAGCGGCTTCTGCCCACGATATGAGTCGTGAATATCGGGTGATGTCTGCTTTGCAGGATCATTACCCGGTACCCAAAATGGTGGCTTTTTGTGAAGAGCAGAGTGTTCTGGGGTGTGATTTCTATTTGATGGAGCGCCTGAATGGCATTATTCCACGCAATAACCTGCCAAAAGGGATGGCGCTATCGGAGCAGGAAGGTCGACAGTTGTGTATCAATGTTCTGCAAAAGTTCAGTGAATTGCACAACATCGATATTGAAAAGACCGGTCTGAGCAGTCTGGGTAAAGGTTCCGGATACGTGCAACGTCAGATCGACGGCTGGAGTGGCCGTTATCGTAAGGCGATCACCGACAATGTGCCCGACTTTGAACAAGTGATGAGCTGGCTCGACAGTAAACAACCTGAAGATGCTGGCACCTGTCTGATTCACAATGACTTCCGGTTCGACAATGTGGTCTTGAACCCGGGCAACCCAACTGAAGTTATTGGTGTGCTGGACTGGGAGATGTGCACACTGGGTGACCCATTGATGGATCTGGGTAATAGCCTTGCCTACTGGATCGAAGCGGATGATGAACCACAAATGCAAATGTTCCGCCGTCAGCCAACAAATATTGCGGGTATGCTGACGCGCAAAGAAGTGGTCGATTGGTACTGTGAGCAGAATACTATTGAACTGAAGACGTTTGATTTCTACGAAGTTTACGGCTTATTCCGGCTGGCAGTGATTATGCAGCAGATATACTACCGCTTTCATCATGGCCAGACCAGGGATCAACGTTTTGCCATGTTTCCTATGGCGATAGCGTATCTGGAGCAACGCTGCCTGCGGTTGATCAGCCAGTCATCACTCTAGGACAAAAAGAACAATGGCTACCATTTATTTGACTCGACACGGTCAGGCATCATTTGGGCAGCCCGACTATGACTGTCTTTCCCCGCTGGGTGAACGTCAGGCTGTTATTACTGGCGAGTGGTTGGCACAAACACTGGGCAAGTCATTTCAATTGTCAGGCTCCGGCACCTTGCTGCGACAACAGCAGACGCTGGCTGGTATCCATAAAGGGATGTCGAAAAGCGGGTACCGTTCGTTGTGCGCGGATATCACCTTTCCCGGACTGGATGAGCTGGATTCCGGTGACTTGATGCTGGCGGCGAACCCCGATTTTACTGATCGGGCACAAATGGACCTGGCTTTTGCCCGGGCGGCTAATCCCAAGCAGGCTTTTTTTGACGCCTATCGTGCGGCACTGTTTCGCTGGATGTCTGGTGATTATGACAATGAATACCAGGAGTCCTGGCATACCTTTAAATCCCGGACGATAGAGGTACTTCATCAGTCGACCCGTCAGATGGCACAAAATGATTCCGCTGTGCTGGTCAGCTCAGGTGGCGTGATCTCCGTGATTATACTGCAACTGTTGAACTGTCCGGATACTGAGATGTTTCGTATTAACCGACAGATTCACAATACATCCATTACAGCTATCTCTGAGCGCAACGGTAAACTGAGCCTGCATGGTTTCAACAATTATTCACACCTTGAAGTAAAAGGTGAAAAAGCGTTGCTCACCCGCATATAAAAACAATAAAGAGACTTCTTATGACAACCAACGAACCCCAAAAAGATCTGTTCAACCTGAAAGGAAAAATCGCATTGGTGACTGGTGCCAGCCGGGGCATTGGTGAAGCTATTGCCAGACTGCTGGCAGAGCAGGGTGCCCATGTGATTGTTTCCAGCCGCAAGTTGGATAGCAGTGAAGCCGTTTGTAGCAGTATTCGTGACAGCGGCGGCTCTGCCGAAGCTATCCCCTGTCATATCGGTGATATGGATCAGATCACCTCCCTGTTTGAGACGATCAAGGCAAAACATGGTCAGCTGGATATTCTGGTCAATAATGCAGCAGCCAACCCTTACTTCGGCCATATTCTTGATACTGATCTGGCGGCCTTTCAAAAGACGGTAGACGTTAATATCCGTGGCTACTTCTTTATGTGCGCAGAGGCCGGAAAAATCATGCGCAAAAATAACGGTGGTAATATTGTTAATGTTGCTTCTGTCAATGGTGTTGTGCCCGGGCATATGCAGGGTATTTACTCGGTTACCAAAGCAGCGGTTATCTCCATGACCAAAGCCTTTGCCAAAGAGTGTGCCGGGCTGAATATCCGGGTAAACGCCTTATTGCCGGGTTTGACTGAAACAAAGTTTGCCTCAGCACTGACGGGCAATCCGGCAATCCTGAAACAGGCATTGACGCATATTCCCATGAATCGCAGCGCCGCACCTGAAGAAATGGCAGGAACTGTTCTTTACCTGGTGTCTGACGCTTCCAGTTACACAACGGGTGCCTGCATAAATGTGGATGGCGGGTATTTAACCGTTTAAATCTGCTTTTTTCTTTGAAGTTAAACGATAAGAAAGCCATCGATTTATTCCCCGGCAAGTTGAGCAATTAAATATTGGATGCACAGTGCAGGGATGGTCAGCACTTTATGCTGCAATGCTTCAGGTAAACACCTGACCGCTAGTACATGGTTTCAATGAGTTTGACGGGTTGTTGTGCCTCCGCACTCCGTTCGTCCTGAGCCTGTAGAAGGGCGGAAACTCCGGACTCTGATAGATCGTGCCAAGCACCCTTCGACTCCGCTCAGGGTGAACGGAGATTGTACACGTCAAACTCATTGAAACCATGAGCTAGTGCCATCGGAGCTTGCGCCAATACAATAGAGTCGTCCTCACGGCAATGTTGCTCGATATAGTCAGCAATCGTCTGCTGAGTGGAGAGGCAACAGGCTTTCCCTGTCAAAGGTTCCTGATTAATAAAAAGGCCGACAATAACTGTCGGCCTTTTTAGGTCTCCCGTCGTGAAAGCTGTCAACTCAGCAGTGTTAGCTTAAGCAGGGAATGGTGCCAGGTTGTGGGGCAGATCACCACTCGACGCTGGAACCATCGAATACACGAAAGCTGCCGGATTCTTCCAGAGTCAGGTTTTCAGTGACCTTGATAATACCGGCAACACTCTGCTCTGCGGGGAACGTGGCATCCTTACCGCCCATATCGGTTTGTACCCAGCCCGGATGAATGGCCAGGGTTTTCACCTGCTGGTTGCGCAGGTTTTGTGCCGCCGATACCAGAATCTGGTTCAAGGCTGCTTTTGATGCGCGATAACTGTACATATTGCCGGAGCTATTATCCCCCAGACTGGCAACCCGGGTAGAAATACCGACAATGGTCTTATGTTCACTGGCCGCCACATTGTCCTGCAGCGCCTGAATAAGCAGTGCCGGTGCAACGGTGTTGATGGTGAGCACTTCCAGCCATTTCGCCTGGGTCATCTCACCCAGTGTCGCGCAGTCTGACCCCAGTACACCGGCGTTGAGGATAAGGTGATCGATAGCCTGACCATTCAGGCTGGTAGCCAGGGCGTTGATATCTGCCTCTTTGGTCACATCCAGCGGTAATACCTGGACAGTAGCGTGCGCAGTCGCCAGTTCATTCAGTGCACTTGCTGACTGTGGTGAACGACAAGTTGCCAATACCTGCCAGCCTTTCGACGCGTACTGGCGGACAAACTCCAGACCCAGACCACGATTGGCACCGGTAATCAAAACAACAGACATAAGCAGTTCCTGAGATTCAATGAAACTGTTAAGTGTATGCGCTGATAAGGACAAAAAGGTGGAAGTTGCCAAGAAAGTGCACAAGATTCGACATGGAGTTCCTTTTCCAGCGCCCCGGGGACTTGTCCCAGCAGGCGCAGACGACGCAGTAATTCATGGTCAAACGCGAGAAACACCTTGCCGATCGCCGATGTGGTTAAACCTTCACGTTTGCCACGAGGGCTGCGAATGGTCAGTGAATGGCCGCCTTCAACCGCATCAAGGTAGAGATATTCCTGGGCACCACTGGGCACGGCCAGATAGGCGGTGTTATCTGTGAGCTGTGCCATTTTCATCAGCAAGGCACTGAAATGCCGTCGAATGGCTTCGTCTTTTTGCTCCAGTGGTCTGGACAACTCACGAAATCTCAGCCCCAGGGAATAACCTTGTTTTTTGCGCAAGACATACCCCAGCTCGCTCATGGTCGCCAGCAGGCCATGAACCGTGGTCTTGTTCAGCTCAACCGCCTCACTGACCTGCTGCAGAGTTAATGGCCCGGGATGTTGGGACAGGGCCTCAAGAATGGCGCAACTTCGCTCAACCGATTGAATTCGTTTTGGCTCTTTGTACATCAGAGTTTCCTGATCATTTTTCAGGCATTGTCCATCGGTGACGCGGAAGGATAAAGATGGTCAGCAGTGAACGTCTTACGGGGGAATTATATACGACAAGGTGGGGCATAATCCGCCACCTGTTGAGGCTTTGCAAACAACCCTTACTTTTGTTGAAAACGCATCAGTGAACCGCCTGCTTTTTGGTTGTGCTCGTTAATCTCATGGGCTGTCAGTCTTTTCCATGCTTTCGTCGTTAACATGTCTGGCGGTAAGGTCAGGTAGGGGCTATCTTCATTACCGGCCTGTACCCCGGTAACATGGTGATTAGTAAAGTTCTCCCACTCTTTGACTACATGCTGATAAAGCCGGGTATCAAACTGATTACGCCCGATTAAAATGGACTTAAGGTATTCTGGCGGAGATTTTTCATCATAGAGCTTATTGCCCGTCACCTGAAAGCGGGCAGAAGCCACTTTTTCCTCACCATACAGACGAGCAACCACTGACGTCACTGAGTCGACAGCTTCTGTCGGTGCTACCAGTAGAAATTCGTCGTTTATTCTTCGGGTGGCTGCACGATAAGTGTCTTCTGTGCATTCACCATCCATATGATCTTTCCCGGCGATCAGCCGGGTTTGTAAATTATCAATCATGGTGGAACCGGCATAAGTTTCAACATCCTCTTTGGCAAGGTAACCCCGTTGATAATCAAAATTAATTGAGGACACAGCTCTTGCTACCGGCTCCCGAACTAATGAGATATATCGTCCCTGTAAACCACCTTCCTCTATCAGGCCCGTGGGCATATGGCCACTGATAAATCGGGGTGAATGTTGTGCTTTAAGGTTTTCCAGCGCTTCCGGAGAGGGATAACCGCCCATTCCACCAGGCTTGAAAAGATTGGGGGAAACACCCTCTTGCCGCATAACGGAGCAGCGATGATTAAATACGCTGCCTGAATCAGCACTGATGGCTTTCATCAGACAGGCAATGTTGGTCCCCCCGGTTTTCGGCATATGGATAAAAACGATATCCTCTTGCCCTGCTTTTCGTATTTCATCGGAGACATTCACGGGGTTAAGCATGGTAATCGTTGATGAAGCGTAAGACATGTTGGTTTGCATTATTCATTCACCTCGTGTGGCAAGACGCTGCAGCACTGCAAAATTGGCGGTGTGGCCCTGAAGAATCGGTAAAGTAAGCGGCTGAACAGCGGATTTCAGATCATCTGGTTAGTTTGATCGTGTTCACTGCAAAAATGTTCCTTAACTTTTTCAGGTCGATACTCTGTTCCATCAAACCCGTACCTCAGTTCTGATTGATTGTGTGTTGCCAGGCAGAGTCACCGGCAAGGTTATAAATGTGCAACCGGGCAACGGTGAGTTATGATGCGGATCAATAATGATGCCCGGAGTCCGGCCATGAGCTCAGATACCTTGTTCCTTAACGATGAAAACACCCTTTACGGGCGCATGAAAGCGGCCTGCCAGGAGGACTGGCATAACTACTGCCATCACCCGTTTGTCCGGGGGATGGCCGACGGATCGCTGCCAATTGCCTCTTTTCGCCACTATCTTCAGCAGGATTATCTGTTCCTGATTCACTTTGCCAGGGCTTACTCACTGGCGGTTTACAAGTCGGATAACCTGGAAGATATGCGTTCTGCATCGGAGTCCGTAAGCGGTATCCTGGGCGAAATGACACTGCATCTGGCCTATTGTCAGGAGTGGGGGCTGACAGAGAAGGATGTGGTCAGCCTGCCGGAAGCCCGTGCCAATATGGCATACACCCGTTATGTGCTGGAGCGGGGAATGGCGGGCGATATTCTTGATCTTTACACGGCGTTATCGCCCTGCGCGGTGGGTTATGCGGAAATCGGGTATCGTTTAAAGAATGATCCGGATACGCTCAAAGAGGGCAACCCTTACTGGGCCTGGATAGAAACTTACGGGGGGGAAGAATTTCTTGGCTGTGCCAGAAAGCAGGTCGAGCAGCTGGAGCAGCTGGCCAGGTCCCGTTATAACGCCGCCCGAATGGATGCTCTCTGCCAGACTTTCCGGGAAGCGACCCGCCTGGAAATCGGCTTCTGGCAGATGGGTATGGACTGCTCATTTTAACGTCCGTTAGCAGTTCGCCATTCTCTGCTATCCTGAGGTCTCGAACAACAACTCATCAAGGTAAGCTTGTGAATCTTGAATCGAGAGTTGAGAAACTGGAGATGGGGCAGGAAGCACTGGATCACGCTTTTCGAGACTTGGTGAAAGTTGTCAGTGCAACCCATGAAGTGGTTGCCCTTGTTCTCAAAGAGCAGCAGGATACCCGCAGAGAACTGAATGAGTTCAAGGGAGAGGTCAATGCTCAGTTCCGACAGATTGATCAGCGCTTTGATCAACAGGACAAACGCTTTGATCAGCAAGATAGACGTTTCGACAAGATTGAAGAAATTCTGATACAGATTATCGGTCGTCTTCCCGACCAGCCTGATATTTGAATCTGATCTTGTTTCCAGAGCTTTGAGGGTGTCGCTAAAGCCCTCACCACCAAGTCATCCAGCCACTACCAGGTGTGCTGAAAATCGCCGATGACGATATGCACCATATCCGGCACATAAAAAAAAGCCCAGTTGATTGCTCAACTGGGCTTTTCTGTTGGGTGCCTGGCGATGACCTACTCTCACATGGGGAGACCCCACACTACCATCGGCGATCGGTCATTTCACTGCTGAGTTCGG
>NZ_JBLYZG010000080.1:0-19252 GCF_049310245.1 Endozoicomonas sp. ALB115
CCCGGAATTGGCTGCCAACCTGGAAACCCTGTTATTGCCCGCCCCTTACCTGTTTATTCATGGGCATAAGATGGATCT
Organism: Endozoicomonas sp. ALB115; assembly: GCF_049310245.1. Lineage (NCBI taxonomy): Bacteria > Pseudomonadati > Pseudomonadota > Gammaproteobacteria > Oceanospirillales > Endozoicomonadaceae > Endozoicomonas > Endozoicomonas sp. ALB115. The sequence continues at coordinate 79 of NZ_JBLYZG010000080.1, forward strand.
GCCAAAGGCACAGATCACCTTCATGCCTCCCCCGGGGCAGCAAACCACCGGCTCAGCATTGATCAACGCCCTGCTCAACCTTTCCGACAGCCAACCACCCGCACCGGAAAACCCGGTCTACTCCCTGCTGATGTCTCTGCCCCAATCCTGTCAAAAGCGCTATCCGGACAGGCCGCCCTGGACCGGGGCGGATTTTCAGTATCGGTTTGAGCAACAGGCCGGGGCAGAACGCCTGCTGGACGGTAGCCCAGGGCTTCTGCCCTGCCATCAACGCCGCGCCTTGCATGTGCTGCTGGCCAAGGCGTATCGCGGTGATCCGGAGATTTACAGCTTCATCAAGGCCAAAATTGCCGGTTATTATCCGGATCAACCCGCCGACAACCGGGCCGACCGATCCGCCCTGGAGCAATGGCTGGCCCACCACTCGGCCCCGGAGCTGAGGGACATCAAGGCTGATTTCTGGGCGCTGGCCCGGCACTGCCCGGCCACGGTACACCAAGGCAGCCAAGACCCGTATCCTGTATCTCACGACGCAGTGAAGCAGCTGGCCATCTATATGGTCGCCGCCGCCCCCCGGGCACAGCAGCGGCCCCTGGCACAGCGATTGGGTGTTGATCTTCGGCTGGCCCGGAAAAAACGCTTTTTTGATGGAAACCTGCGCTCAACCTTAAAAGATACCCTGATCGCTCACCGGGCATCACTCAGGCAAGACATCATCATCAGCCAAACAACCGGGACGCTGGAGAGCCAGATTGCCGCCATTCTGAATCAGACCGATCAACAGAAATCACAACAGATTCGGGAGTTACTGGCCACCCACTTTATTGATGATCAGTTACCCGGACCGTGTCAGGATCTGCCCGATGCCCTTCTTGCCCGACAGCGCCATCACTGGTCCCGGCAGGAGCGGCGTCTGGTGCATTTGGCCAGGAGGGTCCGGAAGCATCCCGTGGTGTTCCTGCAGGGTGAGGCCGGAGCCGGCAAGACCTTTATGGCCAGAGCCATTGCGGCCAGGGCTGGTTATCCAGACTGTCAGGTGCTTCAGCTTGGGCCCAACCACACCTCAGAAGCCCTGTTTGGTGGACCGCAGCTGGTGAGTTATTCAGTGGGCAATGGGGCGGAGGACCATGGCACCGAATTTTGTGAAGGGCCACTGCTGCTGTGGGCATTATCGAAAGATCCGCCCCTGCTGGTGCTCGATGAAGCCAACCTGGTGCCAGAGGGTCTGCTTGCCCCCCTGGTCGGTTTAACCCGGCAGCCGCCGGTGCTCCATTATCAGGGCCGGGAGTACGAACTGAACAACCGGCACCGGATTATTCTCACCGGTAATCCGGATCATTATTCGGGACGGCACCTGGATAACACGCTGAAATCACGGATTCCCACCTTCTTTTATAACCCCTTGCCGGACACCATGCTGGCCAACGCCATCATTCTGCCCAATCTACCGCAGGCCTGGCCTGAGCACCTGAAACAACAGGCCCGTGACCGGCTATTAACCCTGTACAACCAGTTCCGGGAGCTGCAGGGCCAGACCACACCCAGAGATATCACCGATGTGCTGGCCACCGTTCGCCAGATTCTCCGTCACTGTTCCGCTACCGGGGACGACACGCCAGCGCAAGTCAACGCCCTGATCAGGCGGGCATTTATGGACAGTCTGGCCGGTGCTGTAACCACGGAATACCAGCAACGGCTGAGAACCCTCAACGTCTGGTACCAGGGCCAGTTCAAGGAAGATCCGTCCCTTTTGGCGGGGGTTGACTTGAGCTTTACTGATTTTATCCAACGACTGCAGGCCGCCAACCCCGATGGTGACTTCTCTGCGGAGCCTGTCCGGCAGCTGGTCTACCACTACTGGCAAAGTCTGGACAAGGATGACTCGGGACGCACCGCCATACTGGTGGAAGGGCCGGCGGGCTGGGGCAAGGATTTTGTGCTAAACAGAACCATCCGGCTCTGGCAACAACAGCAAGAGAGGAAACAACAGCCAGTACGCCCATTTGTCCATATCAATGCCAACCCGAACCAGTGGACCTCTTTGGCAGAAAGCGTCAAGCAAGCGATGAGCCGGGGGCAACTGATCGCCATCAGTGAGCTTAACCTGATTCCCAGCCACTATGTAGAAGGGTTGCTGAATAATGTGTTGACCGGCCATGCAGCACGGGGATTTCGCCTGTTTGCCACCATCAATCCCGGCTATTTTGCCGGACGGGAAGCGCTGAGCAAGGCCCTGACAAGCCGCTGCACCCAGGTCAGGCTGGCTGCCCTTACCCCGGAAGACCTGGCAAAGATGGTGCGGGGTTTGCCCAAGATACCTGATGGGTTGCCCAAGTGGCTGGCGGGTCACTTCCACCAACTGGCCACAGCACTGCATCAGCAGAACCGCCCGGTGCAACTGGCACTGAACGACCTGTTCAGCAGCGCCCGGCAGCTGGCCAGTCAGCGGCCTGAACATTGGCATCAGGCCTTGCGAAAACACCTGTCACTGCCCTTTCGTGCCTTGCAGACAACACTGCCTCCGCTGAAGGAGGATACCGCACGCCTGGAACGAATCCAGCAGGAAGAACAACGGCGCCGGGACCTTGAGACCATAGCCAATAGCATGCCCGGACTGTTGACGCCCATCACGGTAACATTCGGGCCTGAACTCCGTTGTGGTGACCGGGTAATCACGGTGACACCGGAGGCAACAGATCAGGACGTCATGACAGTTATGCAAGCCATGCAGCAAGACAGGGAGATCAGCCGCACCAGCGGCTCAACGGTAAAGCAAAAAAACCGGCATTTGGCTTACTCTGCCACATTTGGCGATATTGTGGCTTACACCCACCACAAGATCATCAGGTACTACCCGCAATATCCTTACAATGAGGACCAATATCGTCTCTCTTTTCTGGAGACCCGTCTGGATGAAGACGGCCGGTTGCGCAACTACCCCATCGACTGGACAGATGGCACGTTAACATCGGTGGCAGGATGGCCTGATGATACCGCCTGGCGAACCGACCTTGGCGCAGATGAACTGCCCGGCAAGTTTACGCTGATCCTGAATAACCAGTGGCAGCCCCTGCCTGCCCTGACACCCAAAGAGCAGCTCCGGGCACTGCGCTGTACCCCGAAAATACCCATTGAGCTGGCCCGAAGCGAGCTGACAGGGCAACTGTTAATCAAAAGTAAGGCATCCTCAGTGTCACCGGTAACGTTGGACTTTATCATTGCCCCCGGGCAAACCTATTTTACCCAACTGAGACCAGGCGAACCGCTGACATTACAAGAGGGATTGTGCAGTCAACGGCTTGCAGGCCTCCTGGCAGAGAATATTTTTTACTCCGAAACCAACACCTGCGAAGCCTATGCAGAGCTGCATGACATCGATGGGATCCCGGATATCCCGCAACGACTCAGGGCGTTGATGGGTTGGCTGGATACATTTTCCGATAGCAAAAATGTGACCGGGCAAGATGAACAGCTGTTGCTGAATATGCTCAGGGAGAAACAGGGGGTTTGCCGACAAAAGGCGATGATCTTCCAGGTGCTCTGCCACTATTGGGGTATTCCTGCCCGGCAAGTAAGGAATGTCGGGCACAGTTTTGTCGAAATCAGCCCCGATGGCGGCCGCACCTGGCGACAATACCAACTCGGTGGTGGCGGACAGGCCATTGAAGGTATCACAGAACCCGACTGGGGGGATTATCATCAACCAGACCAATCTGCGCTGAAGCCACCCGAGGAGTATGACTATTCCAACCAATTTACCGGTTCATCGCGAGACTTCTTTTATTTAATTGATAAGAATTTTGATTATCTTGCAAACCAATTACTGTTGAACAAAAACGAATCAGCTGTGACGGAGGTTATGCACACACTTGAAGATATCTACTCTGCATTCCACCGAGAACCTGTAAGCTCAAGCAATTACAGAGGGATTCAGAATAATTGGGGGATACTATTATCGCCACAAATGTTTTACCGGTTTGGTAAAAAAATAAATGAATGGAAAAGTATCATAGGAAAAAGCGCTTGGCTTATGGTAGATAATTTGGGCGATGATGCGATACATCATTTCATGATTTCGCCTATAAAGATATTATATCGCCTGATAGATGCACAAGAGCCTGATGTGCACTATTTGAACTGGCTATGTGATCTTTACCGATCCGTACCTGAATTTCTGAAATATGTATTATTGGCCATCTTACAGACGTTCTCTGAGTCCTGTGACTCCTGTCAGTTAAAAGACCAGGTAAAATTAATGCTTATGTCATATTCTTTAAGTCCCGAGAAACTTGCCATTGATGCTGAGGAACAAAAAACTGACAAGGTACGCTTATCAAAGCTCTGCACAGACTTTATCAAAACGATGACCATGAGCCACTCTCTTTTGGAGCAACTATCACAGCCTCGCATCCATCAACAACTCCACCACCAGCCTGTGGGCAACAGCATTATCATCCCTGAAAAGCTTATGTCCGGAGAGGCTGCTTTCCTGAACGTATCAAAATCTACAAGCTACAAACCCATTATCTTCGATTGTACTTCCTTACCAGACCAGGAGGTAGACGACAAGATTGCTGGATCAATAAAATCCGGAGTAAGGCCAGGAATTACCGAAATATCCATGAGTGAAAAGCATGTAGAGTTAAATGGGTTAATAAAAAAAATATTCTTTTATTGGCTGGCAGCACATCACATGAATGATACCACTTCTCCCGTTTGGCTGACTTGCTATTATGGTAACTATTCTAGGACAGTGCAGCCTTACATTGATAATTGGCTTACGCTTGATGACTGCAAAGTTGAGCCCATGGCCCGATTAAAATTACCCCCGGAACGTATAAAATACTGTTTTAACCAACCTTCCGCTGTCGTTCTTCAAACGGATGATTTGCTGGTCCTTTTAGATGAGTTTCTTGCATTGATTGCAGATTAAGAAAACAAGGAGAAGGAAACATTAGCAAACCGCTCAACAATGACTGCTCGATAAATGTTCATGCGTTTGCAGTGGAAGGAACGTTCTTATTATTTTGTTGTCCTTAATCTCATGACACCGACATTCATAAATCAGGCATGGATGATCAAATGGACAAAACAAAAAATGAAGTTATCAATTATCACTCCTTGCCAAGTCAAACAGTAAACTACTCCTCACCACATCAGGTGGGAAACATAAGGAAAATATCGGATTTTTCCGATGGACAGACAAATCTTCAGCAATCTTCATCAAAGCGATCAAGATTGATAGAACCCCAAAAAGTCCCAACGCCTGACTTAGGACAAAGGACAACAGCCGCCTGTCAAGTTACCTCTCACTTTCAAAGTAATCAATCCACCGCCCGCTCAATGGATCAGGAAGCGGCCCATCAGAGCCTGAGCACCGGTGAGTTCTATTTTGCCAATGCTCCGTTAACCCAACAGCGAATTATTGATCAATTACGCCATGAACAGCCTGCAACGTATTGCATTCGCGCGCTGGATGATCTGGAAAAACAGGGTCTGATGCAACAAACCTGGCTAGAGGGCGGCCAATTACAAAAAGCAGAAGGCCGACTGTTTACGGATGAGCCGATGACCCTGGTGTTTGACCTGACCTCCATGACACCCGGTGATATCGCCAGCTTTAATGACCTTCTTCAGGCAGGCCCCAAGTGTAACGATAAACCACTGGGCGACCACATCCGTCGGGTATTTCTGGTCAACCACAGGATGCTGGACGGAAGTAAGCCCGCCAACCCCGACCTCTGGCGCAGATTGGGGCAAATGCCGGAAAAGACCGTATCAGAAGCCGACTGCAATATTGCCGATCCGGTGACCGATGAAACCTTGCTGGCCCAAAAAACCACGGAAGATATCCCGGCCAATGCTCCCCGCACCACCCTCGACTTTGCCACCACCGACCACTGGTACCGCCGACTGTTCGGCGGTATCACCCTCAATGACCGGGGGCAGCTGGTTTTTTCTGACGGGGCCCTGGCCAACCTGAAAGACAATACCCACCTGGTGTTTAACAACGCACCCTGGGAAGACACTGGCTTTCAGACAGCCCTGGCAACGGCCATACGGGTTGGCGGATTCACCGCCAACAAGCAATGGGTCCGGCTGCCTGAGCAGATATCCCTGTCCGTAGCCCATGTCGGTGCCACCGAACTCAACGCCCGGAAAGAGCAGACGATCAGCGACAGCACCGTTTTTTGCCCCCAAAGCCCGTTTGTGGTGATTAACCGCAGCTCAATCGAGCGTCTCAAAGGCCATGTGATGGTAGAGGGCACTACCGTTGTGCAAACGGATATGCTCGCTAATCTGCTGCAAGGTTGCAGGCAACTGGTGCTTACTGGCGAGCTGGATGACAAACAGTGGTTATGGTTATTGTGCCGACTGGAGGAATTACCGGAGATTAAAAGACCACAGTTGTTTGCCAATTTGCCAACCGATTTGTTGCTCCCTGCAAGGGCTGGCGACTGTCCAACCACGGGAGCCTGCAACCCACCACACTGCGCCACTTTCACCTATCGGATTAACCCCGGGGATACCCTGGAATCCCTGCAACAGGTCAACCTCACCAGCCAGAGCTGTTTCACTTTTTCCCTGAGCAACAGTCGACTGCTGGATGATCTGGTCAATGGGACACCAACAACCCTTTATGGTCTGGAGTGCAACCCGGAATTGGCTGCCAACCTGGAAACCCTGTTATTGCCCGACCCTTACCTGTTTATTCATGGGCATAAGATGGATCTGCCAAAGGCACAGGTCACCTTCATGCCTCCCCCGGGGCAGCAAACCACCGGCTCAGCATTGATCAACGCCCTGCTCAACGTATCCGACAGCCCACCACCCGCACCGGAAAACCCGGTCTACTCCCTGCTGATGTCTCTGCCCCAATCCTATAAAAGGCGCTATCCGGACAGGCCGCCCTGGACCGGAGAGGATTTTCAGTATCGGTTTGAGCAACAGGGCGAGGCAGAACGCCTGCTGGACGGTAGCCCCGGGCTGCTGCCCTGCCATCAACGCCGAGCCTTACATGTGCTGCTGGCCAAGGCGTATCGCGGCGATCCGGAGATTTACAGTTTCATCAAGGCGAAAATTGCCGGTTATTATCCGGATCAGCCCACCGACAACCGTGCCGACCGATCCGCCCTGGAGCACTGGCTGGCCCGACACCCAACCCCGGAGCTGAGGGACATCAAGGCCGATTTCTGGGCGCTGGCCCGGCACTGTCCGGCCACGGTTCACCAGGACAGCAAAGAATCGGATGACATAAATAACAACTCAGTGAAAGAGCTCGCCACTTATGTGGTCGCCGCTGCGCGCCGCGCACGGCAGCGGCCCATGGCACAGCGATTGGGTGTGGATCTTCAGCTGGCTCGGCAAAAACGTTTTTTTGATGGAAACCTGCGCTCAACCTTAAAAGATACCCTGATCGCTCACCGGGCATCACTCAGGCAGGGCACCATCATTAGCCAAACGGTCGGGACGCTGGAGAGCCAGATTGCCGCCATTCTGAATCAGACCGATCAACAGAAATCACAACAGATCCGGGAGTTACTGGCCACCCACTTTATTGATGATCAGTTACCCGGGCCGTGTCAGGATCTGCCCGATGCCCTCCTTGCCCGACAGCGCCATCACCGGTCCCGGCAGGAGCGGCGTCTGGTGCATTTGGCCAGGAGGGTACGGAAGCATCCCGTGGTGTTCCTGCAGGGTGAGGCCGGAGCTGGCAAGACCTTTATGGCCAGAGCCATTGCGGCCAGGGCTGGTTATCCAGACTGTCAGGTGCTTCAGCTTGGGCCCAACCATACCTCAGAAGCCCTGTTTGGCGGACCGCAGCTGGTCCGTTATTCAGTGGGCAATGGGGCGGAGGACCATGGCACCGAATTTTGTGAAGGGCCACTGCTACAGTGGGCATTATCGAAAGATCCGCCCCTGCTGGTGCTCGATGAAGCCAACCTGGCACCAGAGGGTCTGCTTGCCCCCCTGGCCGGTTTAACCCGGAAGCCGCCGGTGCTCCATTATCAGGGCCGGGAGTACGAACTGAAGGACCGGCACCGGATTATTCTCACCGGTAATCCGGATCATTATTCGGGACGGCACCTGGATAACACGCTGAAATCACGGATTCCCACCTTCTTTTATAACCCCTTGCCAGACACCGTGCTGGCCAACGCCATCATTCTGCCCAATCTACCGCAGGCCTGGCCTGATCACCTGAAACAACAGGCCCGTGACCGGCTATTAACCCTGTACAACCAATTCCGGGAGCTGCAGGACCAGACCACACCCAGAGATATCACCGATGTGCTGGCCACCGTTCGCCAGATTCTCCGTCACTGTTCCGCTACCGGGGACGACACGCCAGCGCAAGTCAACGCCCTGATCAGGCGGGCATTTATGGACAGTCTGGCCGGTGCAGTAACCTCGGAATACCAGCAACGGCTGAGAACCCTCAACGTCTGGTACCGGGGCCAGTTCAAGGAAGACCCGTCCCTTTTGGCGGGGGTTGACGCGAGCTTTACTGATTTTATCCAACGATTACAGGCCGCCAACCCCGATGGTGACTTCTCTGCGGAGCCTGTCCAGCGACTGGTCTACCACTATTGGCAAAGTCTGGACAAGGATGACTCGGGACGCACCGCCATGCTGGTGGAAGGGCCGGCGGGCTGGGGCAAGGATTTTGTGCTAAAGAGAACCATCCGGCTCTGGCAACAACAGCAAGGGATGAATCGCCCGTTTGTTCATATCAATGCCAACCCGAACCAGTGGACCACTCTGGCCGAGCGCGTTAAACAGGCGATGAGCCGAGGGCAACTGATCGCCATCAGTGAGCTTAACCTGATTCCCAGCCACTATGTAGAAGGGTTGCTGAATCATGTGTTGACCGGCCATGCAGCACGGGGATTTCGCCTGTTTGCCACCATCAATCCCGGCTATTTTTCCGGACGGGAAGCGCTGAGCAAGGCCCTGACGAGCCGCTGCACCCAGGTCAGGCTGGCTGCCCTTACCCCGGAAGAACTGGAAGGGCTGGTGCAGGGTTTACCCGAGATACCTGATGGGTTGCCCAAGTGGCTGGCGGGTCACTTCCACCAACTGGCCACAGCACTGCATCAGCAGAACCGCCCGGTGCAACTGGCACTGGACGACCTGTTCAGCAGCGCCCGGCAGCTGGCCAGCCAGCGGCCTGAACATTGGCATCAGGCCTTGCGAAAACACTTGTCACTGCCCTTTCGTGCCTTGCAGACACCGCTGCCTCCGCTGAAGGAGGATACCGCACGCCTGGAACGAATCCAGCAGGAAGAACAACGGCGCCGGGACCTTGAGGCCAGCGCCAATAGCATACCCGGACTGTTGACGCCCATCACGGTAATATTCGGGCCTGTAACCCGTTGTGGTGACCGGATAATCACGGTGACACGGGAAGCAACAGATCAGGACGTCATGACCATTGCACAAGCCATGCTGCAAAATATGGAGACCAGCCGCAATAGCGGATCAACGGTAAACCCGCAACAAACCGGTCGTTCGGCTTACCCTTGTAAATTTGGCGATATTGTGGCTCCCATCTACTACACGGTCGCCAGGTACTACCCCGAAGACCCTTACGATGCCCGCCAATATCGTCTCACTTTTCAGGAGACCCGTCTGGATGAAGATGGCCGGTTGCGTGACTACCCCATCGACTGGACAAATGGCACGCTAACACCGTTGCCAGGATGGCCAGATGATAGCGCCTGGCGGACCAACCTTGGCGCAGATGAACTGCCCGGCAAGCGTACGCTGAGCCTGAATAATCAGTGGCAGCCCCTGCCTGCCCTGACGCCCAGAGACCAGCTCCGGGCACTGCGCTGCACCCCGAAAATACCCATTGAGCTGGCTCGAAGCGAGCTGACAGGGCAACTGTTAATCAAAAGTCAGGCATCCTCAGCGTCACCGGTAACGGTGGACTTTATCATTGCCCCCGGGCAAACCTATTTTACCCAACTGAGACCGGGCGAATGGCTGACATTACCAGAGGGATTATGCAGTCAACGGCTTGAAGATCTCCTGACAGAGAATATTTTTTACTCCGAAACCAACACCTGCAAAGCCTATGCAGAGCTGCGTAACATCCATGGGATCCCGGATATCCCGCAACGACTCAGGGCGTTGCGGGGTTGGCTGGATACATTTTCCGATAGCAAAAATGTGACCGGGCAAGATGAACAGCTGTTGCTGAATATGCTCAGGGAGAAACAGGGGGCCTGCCGACACAAGGCGACGATTTTCCAGATGCTCTGCCACTATTGGGGTATTCCTGCGCGGCAAGTAGAGAATGCTTCGCACCGTTTTGTTGAAATCAGCCCCGATGGCGGCCGCACCTGGCGACAATACCAACTCGGGGGTGGCGGACGGTCCACAGCAGATATCACAGAATACGACTGGGGGGAGTATCATCGACCAGGCCATTCTGTGCTGAAGCCACCCGAGGATTATGCCTATTCCGACCAATTTATCGATTCATCGCGCAACCTCTATGATTTAATTGATGCGAACCTTGATTGCCTTGCAAACCAATTACTGTTAAACAAAAACAAATCAGCTGTGACTGATGTTATGCACACACTTGAAGATATCTACTCTGTATTCCACAGAGAACCTTTAGACCCCAGCCTTAACAAAGATTTGCAGAAAAATTGGGGGGTACTATTATCGCCACAAATGTTTTACCGGTTTGGTAAAAACATAAATAAATGGAAAAGTATCATAGAAAAAAGCGCCTGGCTTATGGTGGATAATAGGGGCAAAAGCAATGCGATACATTGTTTCATGACTGTGGAAATAAAGATATTATATCGCCTGATAGATGCACAACAGCCTGATGTACACTATTTGAACTGGCTATGTGATCTTTACCAATCAGTGCCTGAATTTCTGAAATATGTATTATTGGCCATCTTACAGACCTTCTCTGAGTCCTGTGACTCCTGTCAGTTAAAAGACCAGGTAAAATTAATGCTTGTGTCTTATCCTCTAAAACCCACGAAAATTAACATTGATGCTGATGAACAAAAAATTTACCAGGTACGATTATCAAAGCTCTGCAAAAACTTTATCCAAACGATGACCATGAGCCACTCACTTTTGGAGCGACTATCACAGCCTCGCATCCATCAACAACTCCACCACCAGCCTGTGGGCAATAGCATTATCATCCCTGAAAAGCTTATGTCCGGAGAGGCTGCTTTCCTGAGCGTATCAAAATCTACAAGCTACAAACCCATTATCTTCGATTGTACTTCCTTACCAGACCAGGAGATAGACGACAAGATTGCTGGATCAATAAAATCCAGAGTAAGGTCAGGAATTATCGAAATATCCATGAGTGAAAAGCATGTAGAGTTAAGCGGGTTAATAAAAAAAATATTCTTTTATTGGCTGGTAGCACATCACATGAATGATACCACTTCTCCCGTTTGGCTGACTTGCTATTATGATAACTATTCTAGGACAGTGCAGCCTTACATTGATAATTGCCTTACGCTTGATGACTGCAAAGTTGAGCCCATGGCCCGATTAAAATTACCCCCGGAACGTATAAAATACTGTTTTAACCAACCTTCCGCTGTCGTTCTTCAAACGGATGATTTGCTGGTCCTTTTAGATGAGTTTCTTGCATTGATTGCAGATTAGGAAAATAGGGAGAAGGAAACATTAGCAAACCACTCAACATGTTCATGCATTTGTAGTGGAAGGAACGTTCTTATTATTTTGTTGTCCTTAATCTCATGACACCGGCATTCATAAATCAGGCATGGATGATCAAATGGACAAAACAAAAAATGAAGTTATCAATTATCACTCCTTGCCAAATCAAACAGTAACCCACTCTTTACCACACCAGGAGGGAGACATAAGGAAAATATCGGATTTTTCCGATGGACAGACAAAGCTTCAGCAATCTTCAGCAAAGCGATCAAGATTAATAGAACCTCAAGAAGTCCCAACGCCTGATTTAGGACAAAGGACAACAGTCGCCTGTCAAGTTACCTCTCACTTGCAAAGCGATCACCCCACCGCCCGCTCAACGGATCAGGAAGCGGCCCATCAGAGCCTGAGCACCGGTGAGTTCTATTTTGCCAATACTCCGTTAACCCAACAGCGAATTATTGATCAATTACGCCATGAACAGCCTGCAACGTATTGCATTCGCGCGCTGGCTGATCTGGAAAAACAGGGCCTGATGCAACAAACCTGGCTAGAGGGCGGCCAATTACAAAAAGCAGAAGGCCGACTGTTTACGGATGAGCCGATGACCCTGGTGTTTGACCTGACCTCCATGACACCCGGTGATATCGCCAGCTTTAATGACCTTCTTCAGGTGGGACCCAAGTGTAACGATAAACCACTGGGCGACCACATCCGACGGGTATTTCTGGTCAACCACGGGATGCTGGACGGAAGTAAGCCCGCCAACCCCGACCTCTGGCGCAGATTGGGGCAAATGCCGGAAAAGGCCGTATCAGAAGCCGACTGCCATATTGCTGATTCGGTGACCGATGAAACCTTGCTGGCCCAAAAAAACACGGAAGACATCCCGGCCAATGCCCTCCGCGTCAACATCAACTTTGCCACCACCGACAACTGGTACCATCAACTCTTTGGTGGTATCACCCTCAATGATCGGGGTCGGCTGGTTTTTTCTGAAGGGGCTTTGGCCAACCTGAAAGAGAATACCCACCTTGTGCTTAACAATGCACCCTGGGAAGACACTGGCTTCCAGGCAGCCCTGGCAACGGCCATACGTGTTGGCGGATTTACCGCCAACAAGCAATGGGTCCGGCTGCCTGAGCAGATATCCCTGTCCGTAGCCCATGTCGGTGCCACCGAACTCAACGCCCGGAAAGATCAGACGATCAGCGACAGCAACGTTTTTTGTCCCCAAAGCCCGTTTGTGGTGATAAACGGCAGCTCAATCGAGCGTCTCAAAGGCCATGTGATGGTAGAGGGCACTGCCGTTGTGCAAACGGATATGCTCGCTAATCTGCTGCAAGGTTGCAGGCAACTGGTGCTTACTGGCGAGCTGGATGACAAACAGTGGTTATGGTTATTGTGCCGACTGGAGGAATTACCGGCGAGTAAAAAACCACAGTTGTTTACCAATTTGCCAACCGATTTGTTGCTCCCTGCAAGGGCTGGCGACTGTCCAACCACGGGAGCCTGCAACCCACACTGCGCCACTTTCACTTATCAGATCAACCCCGGGGATACCCTGGAATCCCTGCAACAGGTCAACCTCACCAGCCAGAGCCGTTTCACTTTTTCACTGACCAACAGTCGGCTGCTGGATGCCCTGGTCAATGGAACAGCAACGACCCTTTATGGTCTGGAGCGCAACCCGGAATTGGCTGCCAACCTGGAAACCCTGTTATTACCCGCCCCTTACCTGTTTATTCATGGGCACAAGATGGAACTGCCAAAGGCACGGGTTACCTTCATGCCTCCCCCGGGGCAGCAAACCACCGGCTCAACATTGATCAACGCCCTGCTCAACGTTTCCGACAGCCAACAACCCGCACCGGAAAACCCGATCTACTCCCTGCTGATGTCACTGCCCCGATCCTGTCAAAGGCTCTACCCGGACAGACCGCCCTGGACCGGGGAGGATTTTCAGTATCGGTTTGACCAACAGGCCGAGGCAGAACGCCTGCTGGACGGTAGCCCCGGGCTTCTGCCCTGCCATCAACGCCGAGCCTTGCATGTGCTGTTGGCCAAGGCTTATCGTGGCGATCCGGAGATTTACAGTTTCATCAAGGCGAAAATTGCCGGTTATTATCCGGATCAGCCCACTGACAACCGTGCCGACCGATCCGCCCTGGAGCAATGGCTGGCCCGACACCCGGCCCCCGAGCTTAGGGACATTGAGGCTTGTTTCTGGACGCTGGCCCGGCACTGTCCGGCCACGGTTCACCAGGACAGCAAAGAACCGGATGACATAGATAACAACTCGGTGAAAGAGCTGGCCACTTATGTGGTCGCCGCTGCTGCCCCCGCACGGCAGCGGCCCATGGCGCAACGATTGGCGGTCGATCTTCGGCTGGCCCGGAAAAAATGCTTGTTTGACGGGCACCTGCGCTCAACCTTAAAAGATACTCTGATCGCCCAACGGTCATTACTCAGGCAAGACACCATCATCAGCCAAACGGTCGGGATGCTGGAGAGCCAGATTATCGCCATTGTGAATCAGACCGATCAACAGAAATCACGACAGATCCGGGAGATACTGGCCACGGCCTTTGTTGATGATCAGTTACCCGGGCCGTGTCAGGATCTGCCCGACACCCTCCTTGCCCGGCAGCGCTCTGACCGGTTCCGGCAGGAGCGGCGTCTGGAGCATTTGGCCCAGAGGGTCCGGGAGCATCCCGTGGTGTTCCTGCAGGGCGAGGCCGGAGCCGGCAAGACCTTTATGGCCAGGGCCATTGCGGCCAGGGCTGGTTATCCAGACTGTCAGGTGCTTCAACTTGGACCCAACGACACCCAGGAAGCCCTGTTTGGCGGACCGCAGCTGGTCAGTTATTCAATGGGCAATGGGGCGGAGGATCACCGCACCGAATTTCGCGAAGGGCCACTGCTGCAATGGGCATTATCGAAAGATCCGCCCCTGCTGGTGCTCGATGAAGCCAACCTGGTGCCAGAGGGTCTGCTTGCCCCTCTGGCCGGTTTAACCCGGCAGCCGCCGGTGCTCCATTATCAGGGCCGGGAGTACGAACTGAACGACCGGCACCGGATTATTCTCACCGGTAATCCGGATCATTATTCGGGACGGCACCTGGATAACACGCTGAAATCACGGATTCCCACCTTCTTTTATAACCCCTTGCCGGACACTGTGCTGGCCAACGCCATCATTCTGCCCAACCTGCCACAGGCCTGGCCTGAGCACCTGAAACACCAGGCCCGTGACCGGCTATTAACCCTGTACAACCAGTTCCGGGCGCTGCTGGAGCAGACTACACCCAGAGATATCATCGATGTGCTGGCCACCGTTCGCCAGATTCTCCGTCACTGTGCCGCTACCGTGAGCACGCCTGGGCAAGTCAACGCCCTGGTCCGGCGGGCATTTATGGACAGTCTGGCCGGTGCCGTCACCCATGACTGCCAGCAGCGGCTGGACACCCTCAACCACTGGTACCAGGGCCAGTACCCGGAAGATCCGTCCTTGATAGCAGGGGTCGACCAGAGCTTTGCTGTTTTCCTGCAGGAACTGCAGGCCACCAACTCCGATGGTGACTTCTCGCCAAAGCCTGTCCAGCAACTGGCTTACCGCTACTGGCAAAGTCTGGACAAGGATGACTCGGGGCGCACCGCCATTCTGGTGGAAGGCCCGGCAGGCTGGGGCAAGGACTTTGTGCTGGACAGAACCATCCGGCTCTGGCAACAACAGCAAGGGATGAATCGCCCGTTTGTTCATATCAATGCCAACCCGAACCAGTGGACCACCTTGGCAAAGAGCGTCAAACAGGCCATGAGCCGGGGGCAACTGATTGCCATCAGTGAGCTTAACCTGATTCCCAGCCACTACGTAGAAGGGTTGCTGAATAATGTGTTGACTGGCCATGCAGCGCCGGGATTTCGCCTGTTTGCCACCATCAATCCCGGCTATTTCGTCGGACGGGAAGCGCTGAGCCTGGCCCTGACCAGCCGCTGCACCCAAATCAGGCTGGCAGCCCTTGACACGGAAGACCTGGCAAGGCTGGTGCAGGGATTGCCCGAGATACCTGACGGGTTGCCCCAATGGCTGGCGGATCACTTCCACCAACTGGCCACAGCACTGCATCAGCAGAACCGCCCGGTGCAACTGCCACTGGACGACCTGTTCAGCAGCGCCCGGCAGCTGGCCAGTCAGCGGCCTGAACATTGGAATCAGGCCTTGCGACAACACCTGTCACTGCCCTTTCGCGCTTTAAAGACACCGCTGCCCCCGCTGCAGGAAGATACCGCAAGCCTGGCACGAATCAAGCAAGAAGAACGGCGCCGGGCCCTTGAGACCCTCGCCAATAGCATGCCCGGACTGTTGACGCCCATCACGGTACAGCTCGGGTCTGCACTCCGTTGTCGTGACCGTGAAATCACGGTGACACCGGAGACAACAGATCAAGACATCATGACGATTGTGCAGGCCATGCAACAAGGCCCGGCGATCAACCGCAAGAGCAGGTCAACGGTAAAGCCGAAAAAAACCGGTCATTCGGCTTACCCCTCCACATTTGACGATATTGTGGCTCCCCAGCACTTCAAGATCACCAGGTACTTCCCCAAAACCCCTTACGATGCCCGCCAATATCGTCTCTCCTTTGTGGAGACCCTTCTGGATGAAGACGGCCGGTTGCGCGACTACCCCATCGACTGGACAAATGGCACGATAACCCCTGTGCCAGGATGGCCTGATGATACCGTCTGGCGGACCGACCTTGGTGCCGATGAACTGCCCGGCAACATTGCGTTAACCCTGAATAACCAGTGGCAGCCCTTGCCTGCCCTGACGCCCTCGGACCAGCTCCGGGCACTGCGCTGCACCCCGGACACCCCCATCGAGCTGGCCCGAAGCGAGCTAACAGGGCAACTGTTAATCAAAAGTAAGGCATCCACACCATCATCGGTAACGGTGGACTTTATCATTGCCCCCGGGCGAACCTATTTTACCCCACTGAGACCGGGCGAGTGTCTGACATTACAAGAGGGATTGTGCAGTCAACGGCTTGTAGAAGTCCTGGAAGAAAAGATTTTTTACTCCGAAACGAACAGCTGCAAAGCCTATGAAGAGCTGCGTGATATCAATGGGGCCCTGGATATCCCGCAACGACTCAGGGCGTTGATGGATTGGCTGGATACATTTTCCGACAGCAAAAATGTGACCGGACAAGATGACCAGCTGTTGCTGAATATGCTCAGGGAGAAACAAGGGGTTTGCCGACACAAGGCGGCGATCTTCCAAATGCTCTGTCACTATTGGGGAATTCCTGCCCGGCAAGTAGTGAATGTTTCGCACCGTTTTGTTGAGATCAGCCCCGATGGCGGCCAAACCTGGCGACAATACCAACTCGGTGGTGGCGGACGGGTTACAGCAGATATCACAGAACCCGACTGGGGGGAGTATGGTCAACCAGGTGGTTCTGACCTGAAGCCACCCGCTACAAGAGGGTATGCCTTTTCCAACCGATTTATCAATTCAACGGAAAGAGGCTCTGTGTTACGGCACAAAATTGAGAAGTCTCTTGAACGTCTTGAAGATTTATTACTGTCGTGCAATAAAAGATCAGTGCTGACTGATATTATGCACCAACTTAAAGATAACTATGCTGCATTCAACAGAGGACCTGAATACTCCAGAGTTTTGCCGAAGGATTGGGGGGTGCTATTATCGCCACAAATGTTTTGCCTGTTTGGTGACAAAATACAAGACTGGGAATGTATCATAGAGAAAAGTGCCTGGAATTTTTCAGCAGTCAGAAACCATTTAAGAACAACTATCAAAAATAAACTGAAACCATTATTTCGACTGATACATGCACAAGAGCCTGATGTGCACTATTTGAACTGGCTATGTGACCTTTACCGCTCGGTGCCTCAATTTCTGAAATATGAATTATTGACCATCCTACAGACGCTCTGTGGGTCCTGTGATTCCTGTCAGTTAAAAAGCCGGGTAAAAGGAATGCTTGAGTCTTATTCTCCAGGACCCAGAACGGATAGCCTTCTTGAATACGAAAATCCACGATTTTCACAGTACTGCATAAACCTTTTCAAAACGATGACCTTGAGCCACTCCCTTTTGGGGCGACTATCCCAGCCTTGCATCCATCAACAACTCCACCACCAGCCTGTGGGCAATAGCATTATCATCCCTGAAAAACTGATTTCCGGCGAGGCGGCTTTCCTGAACGTATCAAAATCTACAAGCTACAAACCTATTATTTTCGACTGTACTTCTTTGTCCAAAAATGCGATGAACGATAAGATTGCTGAAAAAATAAAATCCGGCTTAAAGCCAGTAATTAGCGAAATATGTGAAAGTGAAAAGGTTAGTGTTACCAACGGAGCAATAAGAAAAATATTCTTTATTTGGCTGGCAGCGCATCACAGGCATGATACCACTCCTCCAATTTGGGTGACTCAACAATATAATATCTATTCTGAGGCAAAGCGGCCTGGCTATGAGCCGTTGCTTACAGCTGCTAATCAGCAAGATGCCCCCATGACCGAATTAAAATTACCTCCAAAACGTTTAAAAGAGTATTTTAACCGGCCTTCCGCTGTCGTTCTTCAGGCGGATGATTTGCTTGTTCTTTTAGATGAGTTTCTTGCACAGATCGAAAATAGGTAGTGGCTCTTTCAGGATTCCAGACCAATGTTTCGTGAGCTATAGACAGTGTTCATAGTAGAGCAATCCAAAAGCCAAATAGAGCCTGAGTAGCCAAGTAATTGTCCTTAAATAATTCCGACATTTAGAACTCACTCTCCGTGCATCCTGAGCGGAGTCGAAGGGTGCCTGGCACAATCTATCATGCCTCGGAGTTAACGCCCTTCGACAGGCTCAGGACGAACGGAGTTCGGAGGCTCCGAAATGTGTAAATTATTCAAGGACTATTCCTAACTGCCTTTCACCACCCCGATTGATATTTTCCTGAAATCTGTTGTCAAAGGATTGATCAGATATTCAGGAACGTCGACATGTTGCCAGTTCAATACCAGTTTAAGAACCTGAACCACCTTGGCTTGGTTGCCGCTATGTGTCGGGAGCTAAGGATAGCCGAATACATCGATGCGCGTATAACTAATGACTCCGATGTGCGTCATGTCACTATAGGACAAGCGGTGGTCGCAATGATCATCAATGGGTTGGGGTTTACAGGGCAAACTCTGTATATGTTCCCTGAGTTTTTTGAGGACAAGCCGATTGATCGCCTCATCGGGGAAGGCATACAGCCCGAACACTTGAACGACAAGGTACTTGGTCGGGCCCTTGATAGCCTGTACGACGCTGGCGTCAGTGACTTGTACCTGAACCTTGCCGTTAAGGTTGTCAATCATCTGAAGCTGCCCTGCAATGCATTGAATCTGGATGGCACCAGCTTTCATGTGGATGGAATCTATAACAGTCATGAAAATCCTGATGACTTGAATTGTATCCATATCTGCCGCGGTT
>NZ_JBLYZG010000081.1:0-18226 GCF_049310245.1 Endozoicomonas sp. ALB115
GTTGGCGAAGCCTGACAACAACACTTCATTCATTTACTTCAGCGGGTGTTTTTACCCCTCATAAACCCGTGGATGTTCGTGTCAGGCACACGCAGGGTGCGTTATTGTCAACGCTGCTTGATGCAATAGTATTCAAGTGCAACCAAAAACCTCAAGCCCGGGACATTGATGCCCGGGGAATCGCCAATCAGCTGTGGGCCATGGCCAAACTGGTAGACAGCGGGCAGGAGCGAACACCAGTGTTCAACGAGGCTATGGCCGCGCTGTTGCCCCATGTGAACGCACAAAAAGATCAATTTAATGCTCAGGGGATCTCCAACCTGCTGTGGGCCATGGCGAAACTGGCGGTCAACGGGCAGGAGCGGACACCAGGGCTCAACGAGGCCGTGGCTTCGCTGTTGCCCCAAGTGAACGCACAGAAAGCTCACCTTAAACCACAGGAAATCGCCAACCTGCTGTGGGCCATAACCAAACTGGTTGAACACGGGCAGGAGCGAACACCAGAGCTCGACCAGGCCGTGGCCGCGTTGTTGCCCCGGATAAACGCACTTAAAACTGACTTTAAACCAAGGGACATTGCCAGCCTGCTGTGGACCATGGCAAAACTGGTGGACAACGGGCAGAAGTGGACACCAGGGCTCAAAGAGGCCGTGGCTGCGCTCTTGCCCTGTGTGAACACACAAAAAGGCCAATGTAATGCCCAGGATATCGCCAACCTGCTCTGGGCCATGGCAAAACTGGTGGACAACGGACAAGAGCAAACACCAGTGCTTAAAGAGGCCCTGGTTGCATTACTGCCCCGGGTGAACGTACAGAAAGCTAACTTTAACACACAGGAAATCGCCAACCTGCTGTGGGCCATGGCGAAACTGATGGACAACGGGCTGGAGCAGACAACAGATCTCAGCGAGGCCGTAGCAGCGCTATTGCCCCAAGTGAACGCACAGAAAACTAACTTTAAACCACAGGGTATCGCCAACCTGCTGTGGGCCATGGCGAAACTGATGGACAATGGGCTGGAGCTGACAGCAAGGCTCAACGGCGTCGTGACCGCGTTGCTGCCCAGCGTGAACGCAAAGAAAGAACAATTTATTGCTCAGCAAATCGCCAACCTGCTGTGGGCCATCGCGAAACTGGTGGACAACAGGCATGAGCGGACACCAGAGCTCAACGAGGCTGTGGCCGCGCTGTTGCCCCGGATAAAAGCACAGAAAGACCAGTTTTTTGCTCAGCATATCACCAACATGATGTGGGCCATGGCGAAACTGGTGGACAACGGGCTGGAGCAGACAGCAGAACTCGAAGAGGCCGTGGCGGCTCTATTGCCCAACGTGAAAGCACAGAAAGCTGATTTCAAACCACAGGGTATCGCCAACCTGCTGTGGGCCATCGCGAAACTGGTGGACAACGGGCAGGACAGGACACCAGAGCTCAACGGGGCTCTGGCCGTGTTGTTGCCTCAAGTGATGGCACAAAAAGCTGAATTTAAACCAAATGAAATCACCAACCTGTTGTGGGCCATGGCGAAACTGGTGGACAACAAACAGGGACGAATAGCAGGACTCGAGAAGACCGTGGCCGCGCTGTTGCCTTATGTGAACGCACAGAAAAGCCAATTTAATGCCCAGGGTATCGCCAACCTGCTGTGGGCCATGGCAAAACTGGTGGACAACGGACAGGACCGGACACCAGAGCTCAAAGAGGCCGTGGCTGCAATGCTGATTCACGTTAACCCACAGAAAAAACAATATACTCCTCAACTGATCGCCAACCTGCTCTGGGCCATCGCAAAACTGGTGGACAACGGGCAGGAGCAGACACCCGAACTCAACGAGGCCGTGGCCGCGCTGTTGCCACACATGAACGCCCAGAAAGCTAACTTTAAGCCACAGGAAATCGCCAACCTGGTGTGGGCCATGGCGAAACTGGTGGACAAAGGGCAGGAACAGGCACCACAGCTCAAAGAGGCCGTGGCCTTGCTGTTGCCCAGCGTGAACGCGCAGAAAGACCAATTTAATGCTCAGGGAATCACCAACCTGCTCTGGTCCATGGCAAAACTGGTGGATAGCAAGCAGGGCCAGACACCAGAGTTCAACGAGACCGTAGCTGCGCTGTTGCCTTACGTGAACGCGCAGAAGGATCAATTTAATCTTCAGGGTATCGCCAACCTGCTGTGGGCCATGGCGAAACTGGGTGAACTCATTGAGCTGAACGAGTTTACCGCCACGTGCGAATCGCTTGTCTACCAAATCCGTGAACCCCCCCGGCTCTCTCAGCAAGTCATATTGATGTCTCTCTGGGGCGTCATGGTATGCTGTGCCAGGTTGTCTCTGGTCGCAACTGCCAACAAAAACCATTTGCTTGAAAAACACATGGATGACCTGTTTACTCGCCTGGGAAATACATCCCCCGACAATGAAGATGATCACTCCATCATTGCCATGGCCGCAAATTGGCTTGGCAGACCGTGTCCGATCATCCCCCATTACCAGACAACTATTTCAAAACCTCAATCCAATTTCCGTGATCAACTCCAATCATGCATTCCCTCTTTAAAGATTGAAGAAGAAAAATGTCTGAACTCATTGCCTCCGGTAGACCTGCTATTGCCAGATCACAACATGGTTATTGAAATTCAGGGACCATCTCATTACGCAAGTGCTGATTTCAAAACCAGGAAGGGTTCGACTCTGCTGAAAATCGCACTGCTGAAAAAATCAGGATTTGAAGTCATTGAAATCCCGGCAAACATACTTTGGAATCAGGATTTAATGAAATCATATATTGATCAAATAAAAATCAGGACAGGCATCCTGCCACAGGATTGTTCTGTATCACTTAACAGAGATGAAGCATACGTTACTACCGATCAAAGACCGCAAGATCACGATTACTTAACCGCCAAAGAACCTTCAGAAGAGCAAACAGGTAAACCAAAAAGGAGAAAAAGGACGAGAAAAAAACCAGTAACCTCCTCCCTTCCATCATGACTCAAGAACCGTTTTCACATTCAAGGCAGTGCCAGCGTTGCACACCTGTTGCCCATGCAGCTCGCCCCGGATGATTTGAAAATAACGAATTGGTGGCATCAGGAGTAGATGAGTATCCCCAACCGTGTGGTTTTATCGACATTTCAGCAAAATGAACTTCTGAACAGAGCAGCAGTCTGCTTTTTATATTTTCATTAATTAATGAAATATAACTATGCATAAAAGCTCTGCTGGTATCGGTGGTCAATACGCAGGATCAGGTAATGATTACAACCTACCGGATGACCATGCTGCTTATTCAAAGCGTGGACAATATAAACATGCCACCGTCAGAAAGAGGGATAATATCCCCTGCACTACTCCGGGACGTAATGAATTTTACCACTCTTCTGCCCCATACTTGTCCCAAAACCTGCCGTGCCGTTCAGTAAACCCTGTTCAAGATTTCAATGCCCTCATCAAACAGGAAATAATGGATGATCTGATGAGTAAATCTGATCGTTTCGGTTATCGTTATGATGGGAAAAATCACAGTCAATATGCCAATTCAATTAAGAGATACACGTTAGCTTCGCAAAGCCCCTTAACCCGAGCGGAACAAAGCCAACTGATGATTTTTTTGCAAAATTATACCGCCACACGGCGTTGGAGCTGGCGAAGCCTGACAACAACACTTTACTCATTTACTTCAGCGGGTGTTTTTACCCCTCATAAACCCGTGGATGAGCGTGTCAGGCACACTCAGGTTGCCTTATTGTCAACGCTACTTGATGCAATAATATTCAAGTGCAACCAAAAACCTCAAGCCCGGGACATTGATGCCTGGGGAATCGCCAACCAGCTGTGGGCCATGGCGAAGCTGGTAGACAACGGGCAGGAGCAGACACCAGGGCTCAAAGAGGCCGTGGCCGCGCTGTTGCCCCACGTGAAAGCACAGGTGGACCAATTTATTCCTCAGGGCATTGCCAACCTGCTGTGGGCCATGGCGAAACTGGTTGAACACGGGCTGGAGCAGACACCAGAGTTCAAAGAGACCGTGGCCGCGCTGTTGCCCCACGTGAACGCACAGAAGGACCAGTTTAAAGCTCAGGGAATCGTCAACCTTCTGTGGGCCATGGCGAAACTGGTAGACAGCGGACAGGAGCGAACACCAGAGCTCAACGAGGCTATGGCCGCGCTGCTGCCCCATGTGAACGCACAAAAAGATCAATTTAATGCTCAGGGGATCGCCAACCTGCTGTGGGCCATGGCGAAACTGGCGGTCAATGGGCAGGAGCGGACTCCAGGGCTCAATGAGGCCGTGGCTGCGCTGTTGCCACATGTGAACATGCAGAAAGCGAACTTTAAACCACAGGGAATAGCCAACCTGCTGTGGGCCATAACAAAACTGGTTGAACACGGGCTGGAGCGAACACCAGCGCTCAAAGAGGCTCTGGTTACATTGTTGCCCCAGGTGAACGCACAGAAAGCCAAACTTAACCCGCAGGAAATCGCCAACCTGCTGTGGGCCATGGCAAAACTGGTGGACAACGGGCTGGAGCAGACAACAGATCTCAGGGAGGCAGTAGCAGCGCTATTGCCCCACGTGAACGCACAGAAAACTAACTTTAAACCACAGGGTATCGCCAACCTGCTTTGGGCCATGGCGAAACTGGTGGACAACGGGCTGGAGCTGACAGCAAGGCTCAACGGAGTCGTGACCGCATTGCTGCCCCGCGTGAACGCAAAGAAAGAACAATTTATTCCTCAACATATTGCCAATCTGCTGTGGGCCATCGCGAAACTGGTGGACAACGGGCAGGAGCAGACACAAGAACTCAACGAGGCCGTGGCCGCGCTGTTGCCACACATGAACGCACAGAAAGCTAACTTTAACCCACAGGAAATCGTCAACCTGCTGTGGGCCATGGCAAAACTGCTGGACAACGGGCAAGAACGGACGCCAGAGTTCAATGATGTAGTGGCCGCCCTGTTGCCCCATGTAAACGCACAAAAAGCTCATTTTACCCCTCAGGAAATCGCCAACCTGCTGTGGGCCATGGCGAAACTGGTAGACAGCAAAAAGGACCAGACACCAGAGTTCAATGAGGCTGTGGCTGCGCTGTTGCCCCACGTGAACGCACTGAAGGACCAATTTAATCCTCAGGGTATCGCCAACCTGCTGTGGGCCATGGCAAAACTGGGTGAACTCATTGAGCTAAACGAGTGTACCGCCACGTGCGAATCGCTTGTCTTCCGAATCCGTGAAACTCCCCGGCTCTCTCAGCAAGCCATATTGATGTCTCTCTGGGGAGTCATGGTATGCTGTGCCAGGTTATCTCTGCTCGCCACTGCCAATAAAAATAATGCGCTTGAAAAACACATGGATGACCTGTTTACGCGCCTGGGAAATACATCCCCCGACAGTGAAGATGATCAATCCATCATTGCCATGGCCGCAAGTTGGCTTGGCAGAACGTGTCCGATCATCCCCCATTACCATACAAGCATTTCAAAACCTCAATCCAATTTCCGTGATCAACTCCAATCATGCATTCCCTCTTTAAAGATTGAAGAAGAAAAGTGTCTGAACTCATTGCCTCCGGTTGACCTGCTACTGCCCGATCACAACATGGTGATTGAAATTCAGGGACCATCTCATTACACAAGTGCTGATTTCAAAACCAGGAAGGGTTCGACGCTGCTGAAAATCGCACTGCTGAAAAAATCAGGATTTGAAGTCATTGAAATCCCGGCCAACATGCTTCGGAATCAGGATTCAATGAAATTCTATATTGACCAGATAAAGACCAGGGCAGGCATCCCGCCACAGGGTCATTCTGTACCACTTAACAGAGATGAGGCCTACGTTACTACCGATAAAAGACAGCAAGATCACGGTTACTTAACCGCCAAAGAACCTTCAGAAGAGCAAACAGGTAAACCAAAAAGGAGAAAAAGGACGAGAAAAAAACCAGTAATCTCCTCCCTTCCATCATGACTCAAGAACCGTTTTCACATTCAAGGGAGTGCCAGCGTTGAACACCTGTTGCCCATGCAGCTCGCCCCGGATGATTTGGAAATAACGAATTGGTGGCATCAGGAGTAGATGAGTATCCCCAACCGTGCGGTTTTATCGATATTTCAGCAAAATGAACTTCTGAACAGAACAGCAGTCTGTCTTTTATATTTTCATGAATTAATGAAATATAACTATGCATAGAAGCTCTGCTGGTATCAGTGGTCAATACGCAGGATCAGGTAATGATTACAACCAACCGGATGACCATGCCGCTTATTCAAAGCGTGGACAATTTAAACATGCCACCGTCAGAAAGCGGGATAATATCCCCCGCACTACTCCGGAGCGTAATGAATTTTACCACTCTTCTGCCCCATATTTTGCCCAAAACCTGCCGTGCCGTTCAGTAAACCCTGCTCAAGATTTCAATGCCCTCGTCAAACAGGAAGTAATGGATGAACTGATGAGTAAATCTGATCATTTCGGTTATCGTTATGATGGGAAAAATCACAGTCAATATGCCAATTCAATCAAGAGATACACGTTAGCTTCTCAAAGCCCCTTAACCCGAGCGGAACAAAGCCAGCTGATGGTTTTTTTACAAAATTATACAGCCACACGGCGTTGGAGTTGGCGAAGCCTGACAACAACACTTCACTCATTTACTTCAGCGGGTGTTTTTACCCCTCATAAACCCGTGGATGAGCGTGTCAGGCATACTCAGGTTGCCTTATTGTCAACACTGCTTGATGCAATAATATTCAAGTGCAACCGAAAAGCTGCATCATGGGATATTGATGCCCAGGGAATCGCCAACCTGCTGTGGGCCATGGCGAAACTGGTGGAAAACGGGCTGGAGCAGACACCAGAGCTCAAAGAGGCCGTGGCCGCCCTGTTGCCCCACGTGAACGCACAGAGAAATCAATTTAAAGCCCAGGGTATCGCCAACCTGCTGTGGGCCATGGCGAAACTGGTGGTCAACTGGCAGGAGCGGACACCGGGGCTCAACGAGGCCGTGGCCTTGCTGTTGCCACATGTGAACATACAGAAAGCTAACTTTAAACCACAGGGAGTCACCAACCTGCTGTGGGCCATAACAAAACTGGTTGAATACGGGCAGGAGCGAACACCAGAGCTCAACAAGGCCGTGGCCGCGTTGTTGCCCCAGGTAAACGCACAGAAAACTGACTTTAAACCAAGGGAAATTGCCAACCTGCTGTGGACCATGGCGAAACTGATGGACAACAGGCAGGAGCGAACACCACAGCTCAAAGAAACCGTGGCCGTGCTGTTGCCCCATGTGAACGCGCAGAAAGGCCAATTTAATGCCCAGGATATCACCAACCTGCTCTGGGCCATGGCAAAACTGTTGGACAACGGGCAGGAACAAACACCAGAGTTCAAAGAGGCTCTGGTTACATTGTTGCCCCAGGTGAACGTTCAGAAAGCCAAACTTAACCCGCAGGAAATCGCCAACCTGCTATGGGCCATGACGAAACTGATGGACAACGGGCTGGAGCAGACAACAGATCTCAGTAAGACCGTAGCCGTGTTATTGCCCCACGTGAACGCACAGAAAGCTAACTTTAAACCACAGGATATCGCCAACCTGCTGTGGACCATGGCAAAACTGGTGGACAACGGGCTGGAGCAGACAACAAGGCTCGACGGAGTCCTGACCGCGTTGCTGCCCCGCGTGAACGAACAGAAAGAACAATTTATTCATCAGCAAATCGCCACCCTGCTGTGGGCCATAGCAAAACTGATGGACAACAGGCAACGGACACCAGAGTTCAACGAGGCTGTGGCCGCGCTGTTGCCCCGGATAAACGCACAGAAAGACCAGTTTATTGCTCAGCATATCACCAACCTGATGTGGGCCATGGCAAAACTGGTGGACAACGGGCTGGAGCAGACAGCAGAATTCAAAGAGGCCGTGGCCGCGCTCTCGTCCAACGTGAAGGCACAGAAAGCTGATTTTAAACCACAGGGTATCGCCAACCTGCTGTGGGCCATGGCAAAACTGGTGGACAATGGGCAGGACAGGACACCAGAGTTCAACGGGGCTCTGGCCGCGCTATTGCCCCTCGTGATTGCACAGGAATCTGAATTTAAACCAAAAGAAATCACCAACCTGCTGGGGGCCATGGCGAAACTGGTGGACAACAAACAGGAGAGAGCAACAGGACTCGAAAAGACCGTGGCCGCGCTGTTGCCTCATGTGAACGCACAGAAAAGCCAATTTAATGCGCGGGATATCGCCAATCTGCTGTGGGCCTTGGCAAAACTGGTGGACAACGGACAGGACCGGACACCACAGCTCAACGAGGCCGTGGCTGCACTGTTGATTCTCGTGAACCCACAGAAAAAACAATTTATTCCTCAGCATATCGCCAATCTGCTGTGGGCCATGGCGAAACTGGTGGACAACGGGCTGGAGCGAACACCTGAGTTTAACGAGGCTGTGGCCGTGCTGTTGCCCCTGGTAAACGCACAGAAAGACCAATTTATTCCCCAGCATATCACCAACCTGCTGTGGGCCATGGCGAAACTGGTGGACAACGGGCTGGAGCGAACACCAGAGTTTAACGAGGCTGTGGCCGTGCTGTTGCCTCATGTGACCGCGCAGAAAGGCCAATTTAATGCTCAGGGTATCACCAACCTGCTCTGGGCCATGGCAAAACTGGTGGACAGCAAACAGGACCAGACACCAGAGTTCAACCAGCCCGTGGCTGCGCTGTTGCCTCACGTGAACGCACTGAAGGACCAATTTAATCCTCAGGGTATCGCCAACCTGCTGTGGGCCATGGCAAAACTGGGTGAACTCGTTGAACTGAACGTGTTTACCTCCACGTTCGAATCGCTTGTCTACCGAATTCGTGAACCCCCCCTGCTCTCTCAAAAAGCCATATTGATGTCTCTCTGGGGAGTCATGGTATACTGTGCCAGGTTGTCTCTGCTCGCCACTGCCAATAAAAATAATGTGCTTGAAAAACACATGGATGACCTGTTTACTCGCCTGGGAAATATACCTCCCGACAATGAAGATGATCAATCCATCATTGCCCTGGCCGCAAGTTGGCTTGGCAGAACGTGTCCGATCATCCCCCATTACCAGACAACCATTTCAATACCTCAATCCAATTTCCTTGATCAACTCAAATCATGCATTCCCTCTTTAAAGATTGAAGAAGAAAAGAGTCTGAACTCCTTGCCTCCGGTTGACCTGCTACTGCCAGATCACAACATTGTTATTGAAATTCAGGGACCATCTCATTACACAAGTGCTGATTTCAAAACCAGGAATGGTTCGACTCTGCTGAAAATCGCACTGCTGAAAAAATCAGGATTTGAAGTCATTGAAATCCCGGCCAACATGCTTTGGAATCAGGATTCAATGAAATTATATATTGATCAAATAAAGGCCAGGGCAGGCATCCCGCCACAGGGTCATTCTGTATCACTTAACAGAGATGAGGCATACGTTACTACCGATAAAAGACGACAAGATCACGGTTACTTAACCGTCAAAGAACATTCAGAAAAGCAAACAGGTACATCAAAAAGGAGAAAAAGGACAAGAAAAAAGCCAGTAATCTCCTCCCTTCCATCATGATTCAAGAACCGTATGCACATTCAAGGGAGTGCCAGCGTTGAACACCTGTTGCCCATGCATCTCGCCCCGGATGATTTGAAAATAATGGATTGGTGGCATCAGGGGTAGATGAGTATCCCCAACCGTGTGGTGTTATCGACATTTCAGCAAAATGAACTTCTGAACAGAACAGCAGTCTGTTTTTTATATTTTCATGAATTAATGAAAAATAACTATGCATAGAAGCTCTGCTGGTATCGGTGGTCAATACGCAGGATCCGGTAATAATTACCACCAACCGGACGACCATGCCGCTGATTCAAGGCGTGGGCGATACAGACATGCCACAGTCAAACAATGGGATAATCCCCCCCGCACTAACCCGGGGCGTGATAAATTTTACCGATCTGCTGCCGTACGCTCCTCACAACATATACAGTGCCGTTCGGTAAACCCTGCTCAAGATTTTAATCCCCTCATCAAACAGGAAATAATGGATGGCCTGGTGAGTAAATCTGATCGGCTCGGTCATCGCTATGATGGGAGGCATCACGGCCAATATGCCAGTTCCATTAAAAAATACACGTCAGCTGCTAAAAGACCGTTAAATCGAGCGGAACAAAGCCAGCTGATACGTGTGATGCAAAATTTTACAGCAACGCGGAGCTGGAATTGGCTAAGTCTGACAACAACACTTCATTCATTTACCTCAGCGGGTGTTTTTACCCTTCATAAACCCATGGATCAGCTGGTTCAGCTTACTCAAGCGGCCTTATTGTCAACGCTACTTGATGCATTAATATTCAAGTGCAACCAAAAACCTGAAGCCAGGGATATTGATGCCCAGGGCATCGCCAATCTGCTGTGGGCCATGGCGAAACTGGTGGAAACCGGGCAGGAGCAGACACCAGAGTTCAAAGAGGCCATGGCCGCGCTATTGCCCCATGTGAACACCAATAAAGACCAGTTTATTCCTCAGCATATCGCCAACCTGCTGTGGGCCATGGCGAAACTGGTGAACTACGGGCAGGAGCAGACACCAGCACTCAATGGGGCCATGGCCGCCTTGTTGCCCCGCGTGAATGCACTGAAAGACCGATTTAAGACCCAGGGTATCGCCAACTTGCTGTGGGCCATGGCAAAACTGGTGGACAATGGACAGGAGCAGACACCAGAACTCAACGAGGCCGTGGCCGCTCTATTGCCCCATACGAACGCACAGAAAGCTAACTTTAACTCCCAGGAAATCGCCAACCTGCTGTGGGCCATGGCGAAACTGATGGACAACGGCCAGGAGCAAACACCAGAGTTCAACAAGGCCTTAGCCGCGCTGTTACCTTTCGTGAACGCACAGAAAGCTAACTTTAAACCACAGGAAATCGCCAACCTGCTGTGGGCCATGGCGAAACTGATGGAGCATGGCCAGCAGCAAACACCAGAACTCAACGAAGCCGTGGCCGCGCTGTTGCCCCACGTGAACGTCCAGAAAGCTAACTTTAAACCACAGGAAATCGCCAACCTGCTGTGGGCCTTGGCGAAACTGGTAGACAGTGGGCAGAAACGGACACCAGAGCTGAACAAGGCGGTAGTCGTGCTGTTGCCCAGTGTGAACCCACAGAAAGCTTACAAACCACGGGATATTGCCAACATGCTGTGGGCCATGGCGAAACTTGTGGACAACGGGCAGGAGCAGACACCGGAGTTCAAAGCGGCCGTAGCCGCGCTGTTGCATTGCGTAAACGCACAGAAAGCCAACTTTAAGCCAAAAGGTATCGTCAACCTGCTGTGGGGCACGGCGAAACTGGTGGACAACGGGCTGGATCCGACACCAGCTCTCAAACAAGCTGTCACCGCACTGTTACCTTACGTGAATGCATATAAAGACCAATTTCATGCCCAGGCTATTGCCAACCTGTTCTGGGCCATGGCGAAACTGGTGGACAACGGGCCAGAGCCGTTACCAGGGCTCCACAAGGCCGTGGTTGGCATGTTGCCCCTCATGAACGAACAGAAAGCTAACTTTAAGCCACAGGAAATCGCCAATCTGCTGTGGGCCATGGTGAAACTGGTCAACAAGGGGCTGGTGCGGACAGCAGAACTGAAAGATGCCGTGGCCGCGCTGTTGCCCAACGTGAACACACAGAAAAACAAATTTAATGCCCAGGAAATTGCCAACCTGTTTTGGGCCATTGCAAAACTGGTGGACAACGGGCAAGAGCAAACACCAGGGCTCAAAGAAGCTGTCAACTCGCTGTTATCCAACGAAAACGTACAGAATGCCAACTTTAAATCAGTGGATATTGCCTGCCTGCTGTGGGCCATAGCGAAACTGGGTGAGATCGTTGAGTTGAATGCGGTTACATCTATGTTCGAATCTCTTGTGTACAGAACCCATGAAAACCCTCTACTCTCCAGGCAAGATATCTTGATGACGCTCTGGGGAGTAATGGTATGCTGCGCCAGGTTGTCTCTGGTCTCCAATGCCAATAAAAATAACGTACTTGAAACGCACATGGATGATCTCTTTACTCGCCTGGAGAATGCATGCCCGGACAATGAAGAAGATCAACGCATCATTGCCATGGCCGCAAGTTGGCTTGGCAGACCGTGTCCGGTCGTCCCTCATTACCAGACTATCAGGTCAAAACTTCAATCTGACTTTCGCGATCAACTCCAATCATGCTTTCCCTCTTTGAAGATTGAAGAAGAAAAGAGTCTGAACTCATTACCTCCGGTTGACCTGTTACTGCCAGATCTCAACATTGTGATTGAAATTCAGGGACCGTTTCATTACGTGAGTAGTGATTTCAAAACCCGGAATGGTTCGACTCTGCTTAAAATTGCACTGCTGCAAAAAGCAGGATTTGAGGTTATTGAAATCCCGGTTAACCAGCTTTGGAACCGGGATTTAATCAAACGATGTATTCATCAAATAAAGACCAGGGTGAACACCCCGCCACAGGGGCATGGCTCTGAATCATTTACACGCCCAGGGAGAGATGTGGCATACTTTGCTGCCGATGCAGGATGGCAAGATCACGGTTACTTAACCGCCGAAGAACATAGAGAAGAGCAACCAGGCAAACCAAAAAGTAGAACAAGGAAGAGAAAAAAAAAGCCAGTAATCTCCCCCCTTCCATCATGACTGAAGAACCGTTTTCACATTCAAGGGAATGAGTGTCAGTTTTATCGACATTTCAGTAAAATGAACTTCTGAACAGAATAACAGTCTGCCCTTTATATTTTCATGAATTAATGAAATATCATTATGGATAGAAGCTCTGCTGATATCAGTGGTAAATACGCAAAATCAGGTAATGATTACAACCAACAGGATGACCGTGTCGCTTCTTCAATGAGTGGGCGATACAGACATGGCACAGTCAGAAAGTGGGATAATTCCCTCCGCAATACTCCGGAGGTCAACAAATTCCACCATTCTTCGGGCGCAAGCTCTTCTCAAGATCTACAGCGCCGTTCAGTAAACCCTGCCCAGGATTTTAATGCCCTTATCAATCAGGAGTTAATGGAAAGTCTGGTGAGAAAATCGGATCACCTGGGTTATCACTATGATGGGAGACATCACGGACAATATGCCAGTTCAATTAAAAAATATACGTCAGCTTCTAAAAGACCTCTAAATCGAGCTGAACAAGTCCAGCTGATACGTTTACTGCAAAATTTTACCGCAACACGGAGCTGGAATTGGCGAAGTCTGACGACAACACTTCATTCATTGACTTCAGCAGGTGTTTTTACCCCTCATAAACCCATGGATGAGCGTGTTAAGCGAACACAAGCTGCCTTATTGTCAACGCTACTTGATGCAATAATATTTAACTGCAACCAAAAACCTGAAGCCAGGGATATTGATGCCCGGGGAATCGCCAATCTGCTGTGGGCCATGGCGAAACTGGTGGACAGCGGCCAGCAGTGTGCACCAGAACTGATCGAGGCCGTGGCCGTGCTATTGCCCTGCGTCCACGCAAAAAAAGACCAATTTAAGGCCCAGGGTATCACCAACCTGCTGTGGGCCATGGCGAAACTGGTGGACAACGGGCTGGAGCGAACACCTGAGTTTAACGAGTCTGTGGCCGTGCTGTTGCCCCTCGTGAAAGCACAGAAAGACCAATTTAGTGCCCAGGGCATCACCAACCTGTTCTGGGCCATGGCGAAACTGGTGGAGAACGGGCAGGAGCAGACACGTGGGCTCAAAGAAGCTGTGGTTGCCCTGTTACCCCACGTGAGTGTCCAGACAGCTAACTTTAACCCACAGGAAATAGCCAACCTGCTGTGGGCCATGGCAAAACTGGTGGACAACGGCTTTAAGCAGACACCAGATCTCAACGAGGCCATAACCGGGCTGTTGCCCTATGTGAATGCACAGAAAGACCAATTTAAGGCCCAGGGTATCGCCAACCTGCTGTGGGCCATGGCGAAACTGGTGGACAACGGGCTGGAGCGGACACCAGAGTTCAACGATGCTGTGGCCACGCTGTTGACCCACATGAGCACACATATAGACCAATTTACTCCTCAGCAGATCGCCAACCTGCTGTGGGCCATGGCGAAACTGGTGGACAACGGGCTGGAGCGGACAACCGAGCTCAATGAGGCCGTCGCCGCGCTGTTGCCCCGCGTGAACGCACAGAAAGACCAATTTATTCCTCAGCATATCGCCAACCTTCTGTGGGCCGTGGCGAAACTGGTGGACAACGGGGAGTGGACACCAGATCTCAAAGCAGCTGGGGCCACGCTGTTGACTCACGTGAACGCATATCAAGCTAACTTTAAACCACAGGAAATCGCCAACCTCCTGTGGGCCATGGCAAAACTGGTGGACAACGGCCAGGAGCAGACACCAGGGCTCAAAAAGGCCCTGGCCGCACTTTTGCCCCACATGAACGCACATAAAGACCAATTTAATGCCCAGGGGATAACCAAGCTCCTGTGGGCCATGGCGAAACTGATGGACAGCGGCCGGGAGCGGGTTCCGGAACTCAACGAGGCTGTGGCTGCACTTTTGCCCCGCGTAAACGCACAGAAAGACCAATTTATTCCTCAACATATCGCCAACCTGCTGTGGTGCATAGCGAAACTGGGTGAGCTTGTTGAGCTGAACGAGGTTACCTCTACGTTCGAATCGCTTGTCTACCGAATCAGTGACAATCCTCAGCTCTGTCAACAAACGATATTGATGTCTCTCTGGGGAGTAATGGTATGCTGTGCCAGGTTGTCTCTGGCCTCCAATGCCAATAAAAATAACGTGCTTGAAAAGCACATGGAGGACCTGTTTACCCGGCTGGAAAATACCTGCCCAGACAATGAAGAGGATCAATCCATCATTGTAATGGCCGCCAGTTGGCTTGGCAGAGCCTATCCGGTCACTCCCTGTTACCCGATAATCATGTCAAAACGTCAATCTGACTTCCGCAATCAACTCCAATCATGCATTCCCTCTTTGCAGATTGAAGAAGAAAAGAGTCTGAACTCATTACCTCCAGTCGACCTGCTACTGCCAGATCACAACATTGTGATTGAAGTCCAGGGACCGTTTCATTACGTAAATGGTGATTTCAGCACCAGGAATGGATCAACCCTGCTTAAAATCGCACTGTTGCAAAAAGCAGGATATGAGGTCATTGAAGTCCCGTTTAAACAGATTTGGAACCGGGACTTAATAAAACTGTGTATTGATCAAATAAAGACCAGGATAAACATCCCGCCACAGGGGCATGACTCTGAATCATTTACCAGCGGGGAGACAGATGAGGAATACTTTACTGCCGATGAAGGGTGGGAAGAACAAGGCTACTTCACTGCCGAAGAACCTGCAGAACAGCAACCACGCAAACCAAAAAGCAAAAAAAAGAAGAGAAAAAAAACCAGTAATCTCCCCCCTTCCATCATGACTCAAAAACCGTTGTCACATTCAAGGGATGGCGTGCCAGCGTTGAACACATTTTGTTCATGAATCTCGCCCCGGATGATTTGCAAATAACGGATGGGTGACACCAGGGGTCGATGTGTATCCCCAAACACCTGGTTTTATAGACATTTCAGAAAAATGAACTTCTGAACAGAACAGCAGTCTGCTTTTTATATTCTCATGAATTAATGAAATATAATTATGGATAGAAGATCTGCTGGTATCAGTGGTAAATACACAAGATCAGGTCATGATTACAACCAACCGAAAGGCCATGCCCCTTCTTCAGGGCGTGGACGATATAGACATGCCACAGTCAGACAATGGGATAATCCCCCCCGCACTGCACCGGGTCGCAATCAATTTTACCATTCTTCTGGAGCAAACTCTTCTCAACATCTACAGGGCCGTTCAGTAAACCCTGCTCAGGATTTTAATGCCCTCATCAAACAGGAAATAATGGCTGATCTGGTGAGTAGATCGGATCATTTCGGTCATCGCTATGATGGGAGAAATCACGGACAATATGCCAGTTCAATTAAAAAATACACGTCAGCTGCTAAAAGACCGTTAAATCGAGCGGAACAAAGCCAGCTGATACGTTTGCTGCAAAATTTTACAGCAACGCGGAGCTGGAACTGGCGAAGCCTGACGACAACACTTCATTCATTGACTTCAGCGGGTGTTTTTACCCCTCATAAACCCGTGGATCAGCGTGTTAAGCTCACTCAAGCTGCCTTATTGTCCACGCTACTTGATGCAATAATATTCAAGTGCAACCAAAAACCTCAAGCCAGGGATATTGATGCCCTGAGAATCTCCAACCTGCTGTGGGCCATGGCGAAACTGGTGGACAACGGGCAGAAGCAGACACCAGAGTTCAAAGAGGCCGTGGCCGTACTGTTGCCCCACGTGAATGCACAGCAAGACCAATTTATTCCTCTGGGTATCGCCAACCTGCTGTGGGCCATGGCAAAACTGGTGGACAACGGGGAGTGGACACCAGAGCTCAAAGAAGCTGTGGCCACACTGTTGCCCCATGTGAACGCACAGAAAGACCAATTTAATGCCCAGAATATTGCCAACCTGCTGTGGGCCATGGCGAAACTGTCGGACAACGGACAAAAGCGGACACCAGAGCTCAACGAGGCCGTAGCCGTGCTGCTGCCCCACGTGAACGTACAAAAAGCTACCTTTAAACCGCAGGGTATTGCCAACCTGCTGTGGGCCATGGCGAAACTGATGGACAACGGCCAGAAGCGGACGCCAGGGCTTAACGAGGCCGTGGCCGCCCTGTTGCCCCACGTGAACGCACAGAAAGACCAATTTATTCCTCAGGCTATCGCCAACCTGCTGTGGGCCATGGCGAAACTGGTGGACAACGGTCAGGAGCAGACACCAGAACTCAAAGAGGCTGTAGCTGCGCTGTTGCCCTACGTAAACACACAAAAAGCTTGCTTTAAACCACAGGAAATCGCCAACCTGCTGTGGGCCATGGCTAAACTGGTGAACAACGGGCAGGAGTGGACTCCAGAACTCGAAGAGACCGTGGTCGCCCTGTTGCCCCTCGTGAACGCACAGAAAGAACAATTTAATGCCCAGGGGATCGTCAATCTGCTGTGGGCCATGGCGAAGCTGGTGGACAACGGGCAGGAGCGAACACCAGGGCTCAAAGAGGCCGTTGCCGCACTGTTGCCGAAAGTGAATGCACAGAAAAACCAATTTAATGCCCAGCATATCGCCAACCTGCTGTGGGCAATGGCGAAACTGTCGGACAACGGTCAAGAAGGGACACCAGAATTCAACGCGACCGTGGCCGTGCTATTGCCCCAGGTGAATGCGCAGAAAGCTAACTTTAAACCACAGGAAATCGCTATCCTGCTCTGGGCTATGGCAAAACTGGTGGACAACGGGCAGGAGCAGGCAACAGGTCTCATGGAAGCCGTGGCCGCGCTGTTGCCCCAAGTGAGCGCACTGAAAGACCAATTTAATGCCCAGAATATTGCCAACCTGCTGTGGGCCGTGGCGAAACTGGTGGACAACGGGCAACAGCAGACACCAGCGCTCAACGAGGCCGTGGTTGCCCTGTTGCCCCTCGTGAACGCACAGAAAGACCAATTTGATGCCCAGGGGATCGCCAACCTGCTGTGGGCCATGGTGAAATTAGTGGACGACGTGCAAGAGCCGACACCAGAGCTCAAAAAGGCCGCCACCGCGCTGTTGCCCCAAGTGAACGCACAGAAAGCTAACTTTAAACCACAGGAAATTGCCAACCTGCTGTGGGCCACGGCGAAACTGGTGGACAACGTGCAGATACCAGAGATTAAAGAAGCCGTCACCACGCTGTTGCCCCACGTGAATGCGCAGAAAACTAACTTTAAACCCCGGGAAATCGCTATTCTGCTTTGGGCCATGGCGAAACTGGGTGAGCTCGTTGAACTGAACGTGGTTACCTCTATCTTCAAATCGCTGGTCCACAAAATCAGTGAAAACCCTCAGCTCTCTCAGCAAGACATATTTATCTCCCTCTGGGGTGTAATGGTATGCTATGCCAGGTTGTCTCTGGTCTCCAATGCCAATAAAAATGACTGGCTTAAAAAACACATATATGACCTGTTTACAGTAATTCCCGCAATAACTAAAATCCCTTTGCTACCAAGGGTTGGAAGCTTGCGGGACAATTTCAGCTACGCAGTCTAGAATAGAGGATA
>NZ_JBLYZG010000082.1:0-17677 GCF_049310245.1 Endozoicomonas sp. ALB115
GAAAAGGAGAAGAGACCCACTTGGGCTTGATGAAATAGTGGAATGGGATTTGGATTCATTGGCGACATTGGATTCATTGGCGACAGAGTCAGAACTGGTCAACAACGATGACTGGATAGAAGAGTTCCTACAAGGGCTGTGATATGCATTAAGAAGGTCTTGAAACTGTTGGGACTGCATCACAGAATCTCCCATTTCAGGGCTTTACGACAGTTTAGACTCATCGCCCCTTAAGGAAAACATAGCCTCCTACAAGGATAAACCAGTTGCCCTGACACAAGCATTTTACGGTTAAAATGGCAACATACGCAGGTTAAATGGGCGCTTACCCCGGAACCGTCCCTTACAGTTATCCTCTTTATTGGCTTTTCAGGCTGATTTCTTAGTTGTGAACTCGCGGTTCAGGGAATAATAAGAAGAGGGCCGAAGACCTCTTTTATACTACCAGATGATATCGTTACAAGTCTTGATAGCATCTTTCCGTTGTTCGCGGGACATTTCCTTAGGCTTCTTACGGAAGCCAAATTTGTTGGATACAACGGCCCAGTTCAAGGCAGCCTTATCACCGGCGAAGTTATGGTAGTAATCATCCGCCTTGGACTTGAAGATAGCCGCCAGGAGGGGGTTATCCTCCAGTCTGGCAATCTCCACGCACGAACGAACGCGGGTGTAGAGAGCCTTCTCAAGGCGAGGTGCATCCGCCATAGCCGTGGATGATACAAGCAGTGCAGCGATAATAAGCTTTTTCATTTAAAGCTCCTTAATAAGTTTGATAAGACGGTCGAAACCTTCGTTATTCTTGAATTGTTCCAGAACCAGTAAAAATCCCTCGTCATTTTATAGGATGAAAATTCAAACGAAATAAGTTGTAATACCAATAATAAAAAAGGAAACCCAAAGATTTTAAAGCCACGACAATCGTATTGGGTTCGCTAAAAGATCACTGTCTATTTCAGGATAACTCCCGACTCAGACTCGCTCTGGAGGTTTCCTGTCTGTTGGAAAAAAGCTGACCTGGGCATTATCTGTACCGCTGGCGTAATCGTTCAAGTCGCTGCATTTTCGCCTTTATCTCTGTCGATAGAGCCCTGGTGGAGTCGATCTGTCGTGAACGTGCCTCAATGCAAAGCTGCCAGCTATTCAGCAATTGCCAATGAAACATTGCCCGATTGATGACTTGTATGCCCGTATAGTATGACCCGGTTTGAGTATTTTGGGCCACTGTCGCACTGCCTGCGGTATCCAGTGTTTCGATTAATCGATTATGTTTTTCCAGTACTTCAAGCTGACGACGGATAGCACTCAGTCGCTGTTGATGTTGTAGCTCTTCAAGATGGAGTAAGCGGTTAATCATTTTTTTGCTGATGGCCATGACGAAGTCCGGAAATTAACGCCTTTAACTGCTGAACACTGTCTTCTAACGTCTCTCGCTCTTTGATATTTTGCTGCAAATAGCCAAGTATACCCGGCTCTGCAGCCATGGCCATATCCATATCAGCGTCATTACCCGGTTGATAGACCCCCAGTAATTTTAATTCACTCCCTTCACGGGCTTTTTCTAACAGTCGTCGGAAGGTCAACGACATCTTGAGGTGCTCTTCGGATACGGATTGCGGCATCGTCCGGCTGATGGAGGTCACCACGTCAATGGCTGGATAGTGTCCGGAGATTGCCAGAGCATGGCTGAGTACCAGGTGACCGTCCAGGATGGCCCTGGCGGATTCACCAATGGGGTCCGTATCTTGTTCCCCTTCCGTCAGAACGGTGTAAAAGGCCGTTAATGAACCACTTGATTGATAGCCATTGCCAGCCCTCTCAACCAACCGGGCAATCCTGTTAAAGACTGAGGGTGGGTATCCCCTGGCTGCGGGTGGTTCACCGGTAGCCAGGGCAACCTCCCGGCGGGCCTGGGCATAGCGGGTCAGGGAGTCCATTAATAACAGGGTATGATGTCCGGTATCCCGATAGTACTCGGCAATACGGTGTGCCACCAGCGCGGCTCGCAGCCGCATTACCGGTGAATGGTCGGCAGGGGCGGCAACAACAACGGAGCGCTGAAGACAGTGGTCATTGATAT
This sequence comes from Endozoicomonas sp. ALB115, assembly GCF_049310245.1. Lineage (NCBI taxonomy): Bacteria > Pseudomonadati > Pseudomonadota > Gammaproteobacteria > Oceanospirillales > Endozoicomonadaceae > Endozoicomonas > Endozoicomonas sp. ALB115. The sequence goes on from NZ_JBLYZG010000082.1 coordinate 2,078, forward strand.
TCTGGCGGATAAAATCGCCAACCTCTCGTCCCCTTTCGCCAATCATGGCCAGTACCACAATATCGGCGCTGGTATTTCTGGCAATCATGCCCAGCAGTGTACTTTTGCCAGAGCCGCTCCCGGCAAACAGACCAATACGTTGTCCTCTGCCAATGGTCAGTAATCCATTAATAGAACGTACACCGACGTCTAATGGTGTGGCAACCGGGCATCGTTGCAGTGGGTTAATAGGAGGACTATGAAGGCGGATATTAGCGCTGCCTGTGGGCTTTGCCTTGCTGTCCAGTGGTCGGCCGACACCGTCAATAACCCGCCCCAGCAAGGCGTCGCCCACCACAATAGATGAATTATCCCCCATCGATGTGACTCTTGCGCCGGGGGATAATCCGTCATGGTAGTCAATCGGCATCAGCAGCAGCGTATTTCTGTCAAAGCCAACAACCTCGGCTTCTACAGTAAGACCATCACTGCCCTGAACCAGGCACCGCTGACCGGTTTGCATCCTGCAGCCCGCCACCTCCATAATCAGTCCGGATGCCTTGATCAGCTGTCCTGACAACCGCTGAGGTGTCAACAGGGTGACCTGTTCTCCGGCCGACATCAATTGTCGGATTAGCCGGTCCCAGAGATCGGTTCTGGTATTGTCGGTTCTTTCAACTGGAGGGGAAGGAAGTGTCGAGAGGGGCACGCTGGCATCAACCATTCATTAATAACTGTTCATGCACCGTATCAATGCAGGCCATAACACGACTTTCCACCGTCGCATCAACTTCGCCATAATCGGTAATAAGACGACATCCGCCTGCTGTCAGACGGTCATCCTCCTGAATGGACCAGCCTTCGGGTAACTGTTTGACAATGTTGTCTATCAGAAGACGATCCACCGGATTGATCACCAGATGCCCCCCTTTAATATCCGGAAGCATGGTCAGAGAGTCGGTAACCAGTTGCTGTAATGACTCCCGCGAGGTCGCAAGTTCATGGTTTACTACCTGCCTGACCACTGTGCTGATCAGTTCGCTCAGCGGCTGGCCTAAATGCAGCAGGGTTGATTGATGCAGGTTGTACAACTCATTCCAGAGGCTATTCATCAGAGCCAGCCATTGTTCCGCGCTGTCTTTCTGCTGTTGCTGTGATTCATGCAGTCCGGCCAGGTGTCCGGCTTCAAAGCCATTCTGATAGCCATCCTGGTAGCCGTCCTGTAAACCATGTTGCTGGCCTTCAGCATACCCGGCGTCTTCTGCTCTGCGACGATGGTCAAGTTGCCGTTTCCGGTTTCTTCGAACGATCTCACGCAGCATTTGGAAATTACTGGTTGGTTTTTGAGCAGGAGTCCCGTGGCCAGTGCCTTGGTCCTGTTGATAACAGGACGGTGGAAACTGATAGCGATGGATGCAGGGCTGCTCAGGTTCTGAGAACTCATCCCAGGGCAATCCGCCGTCCGATGGAGTCCCACTATTATGGGAATGGGTACGGGTCTTATTCCGGTCAGCACAGTGCATTTCAGCGCTTTGTCTTAATGCTGTGGTCTTGATCATCGGGTTACTCCAGCATTACTTCATTACCACGGGGCATTTCAATCTCTCCGCTTTTCAACAGATCGTCCATTACCTGCACCACTTTCTGCCTTGCCTCTTTGACTTTACTCTGTGGAACGGCACCTAATGCCTCTATTTCTTCCCGCAGGTAGTTGGCAGCTCTTTTGCCCATGGACTGGTAAATATGTTGACGAAAATCATCCGTTTCTCCTTTAAGCGCCATGGTTAAATCCAATGGATCAACACTGGTAATGAGTCTGGCAACATTATCTGTTGAAAGGTCGATGATTTGGGCAAATACCAGCATTTGCTCTTCTATTCGCACCGCCATGGCACTGTCAGATTGCTTCAGGTTGAGAAGAACCTGGTCCCTTGATTCACTGTCAAAAAGATTCAGAATGTTAGCGACTTGCTGCTCACCGTTAACGGGCAGAAAGTGGTCAATCGCCTGTTCATTAAGGAAAGACTGCAGAAAGGTTACAATGGCCCGCAGAGATGTCTGGGACAAGCTGCCAAGATGGGCAATCCTTTCCAAAATACCCTGCACCCGTTCCCGGGGAAGCAGGTTAATGACATCCGAGGCCTGATCCGATTGCAGGCAGGCGAGCACTGCCGCCTGAAACTGCTCCGGTTCATCCCTGATCATGGTCGCCAGAAGTTCCGGCTTCATTAACTGCAGCCCGGTCAGTGGTTCCCGGTGGCTGCCAGGCGGGTTTACCAGACAGCGAGCCTGTTCTTTACCCAGTGCTTTTTGCAGGACCTGCCGCATCTGGATCTGATAATCACCCAGCAATAAACTGACATTGGCGTAAGACTGCTCGAACTGATTCAACATCATCATCAGCTGGTCACGATTCTTTACCCGTATTTTTTCAGAATATTGGCTGATGACTCTTATTTCGCCGGGTGTTAAGTGTTTTATCACGTTGGCGGCCGCCTGCTCACCGAGCAATAACAGAAAGACAGCAGCCTCCTCCCCGGAGCAATTGCTACCGGGCAGGCTCTGTGCGGAGCTGACAGGCTGCCCTGTTTGCGGCTCAGCCATTGGCGTGATTCCTGTTGATCCACTCTTTTAATACGGCAGCGACTTTTTCCGGCTCATTCTGGGCCAGCTCCTGGTATCGGGCGACCTGCTCCTCCAGAGTGACCGGAGTCCGATCAGTGGGGATGTCACCATCGGCCACTGTTGACCTGAACTGATCCGCCATGGTGGAGACGGTGGTACTGTTACTGCCTGTCGGCCCGGGTGACGACAATAAGACTTCCCGTAAAAGCCTTCGACAACCCAATACAATTAACAGAAGGAGTGCCACCAATACTATCAATTGAATCACTTTGATACCGAGGTCAAGCCAGCGATGGAAGCTCTTCTGGTCGCTAGTGGTCAGGGGCGACGGAGTACTGGCAAAAGGGAGAATGGCGAGGCTGACGGCATCTCCCCTGGAGGCATCAAATCCTGCCGCTTGTTTGATCAGTGTCGTCAATCTTGACTCACTGTCCTGTACCATTGTTTCGGGTTTTAACCTGCCGTCGTCAATGACCACGGCAATGGTTAATCGCTTGAGTTGACCGGGGTATCGGGTTTCGTTGCTGATCTGGCGGCTGACCTCATAATTACGAATCACTTTCTGTTTACCGACTTCTTCCTGACCGGGTTCAGGTGCTTTTGCCCCGGGTGCAGGAACTGCAGGTGCCTGGCCGACAGGGGCTGGTTTGCCCAGCAAAAACGGTGTACCGGACTCCATCGATTCGCTTCGTAAAACAATGTTTGGGTCAAACTGTTCGGAATTTTGTTCTATTTTGTCGTATGTCAGATCAACGGCGACATCGACCCGGTAGTAACCCGGGCCGACCACCGCATCGAGAATTTTCGATAACTGCAGCTCCAGATGGCTTTCAATACGGGTTCTGGCCGTAAGATAGGCATGACCGGTGCCATCAGTGCCGGTGATCAGTGAATTGGCAATAGCCTGGCTGAGCAGATTGCCGTATTGATCAACGACCGTAACCTCCTGTTCACTAAGCGTGGCAATACTGCCGCTCACCAGACGCATAATACCTTCAACCTGATCCGGCTGAAGCCGCATGCCACTGTAGAGTTCCAGATACACCGACGCTTTGGCTGCCGGGCGGCTCCGGAAAAAGACACTTTGTTCAGGGACAGATAAGTGGACGCGGGCATAGCGAACCGAATTGATACCACTGATGGTTTCGGATAACGATGTTTCCAACGCACCCAGAAACTGCATTTGCTCGACAAAGTGACTGCTGCCCAGCCCCGATGGCTCCGGCATCCATGGCTGTGAGCCGGTAGCGATAATTCCCCCGGTGGCCATGGTCATACGTGCCTCCGAAAGCTGATTGGCGCGAACCAGTAGCTGTCCGTCGTCCGGGTTGATTCGGTAGCCAATTCCCTGTTTATCCAGAATGTCGATGATGGCTGACATATTGTAGTGTTCGCCATAACCATACAAAGGGCGGAAGCCATGGTCATGCCACCAGAGGGCGGTATTAATCAGCACCGCTATCAGCAAGGCACTGGCCACCAGCAGTATCAGCAGTCTCTGGTTGGTTCCAGAGCCTGTGGGCGTTTCTTTCAATATTGCAGCAAACCAGCCATACAGCTGGTGCCAGTATTTTTTAAACGCCGCACTGATACCATCTGACGATTGCAGGGAGGTGTTTTTATCCACCGTTTTTGCCCACTCTTTTCTTTGCCCACCAGAGATTCTAATCAGCCCCGGGCCTGGATTTTCACGACAATCTCAGGGTATATGTAATAAGTAGTTGGCCATGGGGGATCGAATATCTTTGGCTACTCAGGAATAGTTCCTGTACGGACGCTCCCCGCTGCCTGCCACCCGCTGCCCGAAAAGCCGTAACCGCTTGCGCTTTTGCGGGCAGCGACCTTTCCCAGACTGAGTAAAATGATGAAGCTGTTCCGGGACAAATCCTTAATAGACGACTGCTTGATTAAATCTGCTGATTAAAGGTTTCATGATATCCTTCAACGATACGATTTCTGACCTGTATCAGCATACTCATGGTCTGGCTCGCTTTTTGAATCGACATCACCGTCTCAATCAGATTATCCTGCCCCGCTTCCAGTTCAGTCATGTGCTGCTCTGCTTGCAGCTGGGTATTGTTGGTATGGTTCAACAGGGTGGCAAAGACCCGATGAAAAGAATCAGGTTGCTGAGCGCTGGCATTGATGGGGATTGGCATGAACTCCGACAGAGAACCTGCCTGAAACGCACTGTCCAAAGACAATATTACTGGATTGGGCATTGATAATTTACTCGCATACTTGAGCCGTCGCTTATTACTTCAATACACTCAACACGATGTTTAAAAGCAATGTTTAAAAAATGTTCTGATAACCGGTTCAGTTTTGAACCCTCTTAAAGATAGATTGTTTACTGGTACTTGCCATGATTAATGAGGCAGAGAATCTTCAGATTCTTCCATCGGGCCAGTGATGGTATCTCTCACAAGGGTAACCTCAACCCGTCTGTTTTTATATCGTCCGGCAGCAGTCGCATTGTTGGCGACAGGGTAGCGTTCGCCATGGTAACGGGTAATGACCTTGACAGGCCGGGCAATCCTGGCGTCCTTCAGGTATTGATCCAACTGGTTGCGCACAGCATCAGCACGTTTTTTTGACAGCTCCAGATTTTGTAATCGGTCAATGGTCTCATCGCTGCCCGTGAAGGGCGTATTATCACTATTGCCGTCAATGGTAATTTCGCTGATGCTTTTATCCACCGCTACATAGCGTGCAGTATCCAATAACCACTGTCGTTGATATTTATTTAATAAAAACTCTCCGAGGGCATAATGAAGATTGTATTGATGCAACTGCTGGAAGTTTCTGGGCAGCAGGCTGGTTATGCAGTCTGACATTTTTTCCATCGCTGGCAACATACCCACCGTGGGAATTCTGACTTCAATGGCATTACTGCTGTTTTCCGACGATTTTTTAACCATATAAACCGAGAGATAACTGCGACTGTCAAGCAGGTCAAGCAACTGCCTGACAGGCAGTTGCAGTTTCAGTTCAAGACCTTTCACCGGAACATTATCGGACAAATAATAATCAGTAATCTGGAGTTTTTGGCCGTATCTGCCTGGTGTGCTTTCGTCTGATGCGCTTTCGAAAGAGTCTTTAGAGGAATATTTCGAGGAATGATTGCGCCCCCATGGCTGGGGCCTGATCCAGACCTCTACTGATTCCGGCCGTGTTGGGAACAGCGAGGTTTCCAGCTCAATAGCCTGCTGGTGTCCCGCTTCAGCGATAATGGCAACGCCGCCAAATAACGGCACCTTCTGATATAAACGACATTTAAAGTGTTTTTTTTCATGTAGTTGCCAGTCAACATCATCCATCACTACATCATAGAGGCTGGCAGAATAGAGGCTGGCAGAGACTGGCGAATGAAGCAGCATCAACAATAATGCCCGGGTTATCAGGAAAACAGGGTTAGTAAGCAGTAATGACAGTAAAAAACTAATCTGTTTCATAGCACATTCATATCACAGGGTTCTGTCCGGCAGGATGGAAAAAAAAACAGTATGAACTACTTTTTCAGGAGGCTGCTGACGGGAAAGTATCGAATGCCTTCTACAGAGTTTAGTTCCCCGGGTCGTGGTGTGGAGCACAATTTGGCGAATAGCAGTGTGGCGAATAGCAGCAGTGATTCGGGGCTTTTGCAGCGAAGTTATCTGCATCAGATGTCCCCTTCGGTATTGCACATGACAAAGAAGCTGGAGACGCTTTCACAGTCATGTCCTGAGCAGATGCTGAAGGCTTTGGAGGAAATTATAGACAGCCCGATGATTGGTGCCCGCTGTCACTTCAATGGTGATGTTTATACGACGATTAAACAATTACAGCAGTTGCCCAGACAAACACTCTACCGTTTTCAGCTGCCGTTTGGTGATCAGCATTTTTCCAAGGCAATTTGCCGTGAATCCAGCTTTGCATTCTTACTGTTAGATCCGCAGCTGCCGGACTTTCTGACGGTCCTCTGCTTTGGTGGCAGCCTGTCTTCGCTGGCTTCCGGGGCTGAGGATTATGCACCTGACGGCTCTTCATCTGGCGGCTCTTTAGCTGACGGTTCTCCCCCGGCTTTTACCAGAGAGTTCACAAGAATTGGCAAACAACTTCTGGATCAGGTGGCCAGTGCGCTGGCAGAGGTCTGGATGGCGCTTTGTGCGGCTTATTGCTCAGTATCAGATACTGGCTTTTCTTCTTTGGCTGAACGGATGGGCGCTCAATGGATGGGGGGATCACGGATAACCCCCGTGTTATTCACGGATGACTGTCTGCTGAATCAGTTTGATCTTGAGTTTCATGACCCGGCTTACGCTGACTCGCCATGGTTAGTCCCTGTTTGCTTCTATACCCCGGTCAATGCTTTTACCAGTGCCATGGTAGAGCAGGGTTCAATGGCTGACAGGGAAACGTGTTCAAAGCCGTCATGCCGGGATCGTATCATGCGGTTTCTTGGCAAAATCGAAGTTGATATTACTGTTGATCTTGAGCCACTGTTTTTGCCGATGAGCAAATTATGTGATCTGAAAGTTGGTGATGTTCTATCGATACCCCATCCAGGAAAGTCACATATAAGCGTGGAGAACTCTCTCCTGTTTCGAGGAACTACAGGGCAGCATAGAGGTCACCTTACCGTGCGAATCAATGAGTGTTTAAGAGGAGAGAACAGTCAGTGAACGACTTAAGATCATCAGTTGATGAAAAGCCCTTAGCTGATGAAGAGCCCTTAGCTGATGAAGAGCCCTCAGCTGATGAAGAGCCCTCAGCTGATGAAAAGCCCTCAGCTGATGAAAAGCCCTCAGCGGTTACTAATCCAGAATCATCGTACACTACAAGAGAAGTCTTGCCGTATGAATCTTCTGATCAACCCGGGTTGAGTGGCTCTGATGAACAGCCTGTGAATGAGGTTGAGGCCGACAAATCAGCAGGCGTTCCTGAAGAGTATGATCATAATGAAGCAGACCATAAGACGTCAGAGTCGTTAGAAGATGGTCGTGCGGAACCAGTGACAGCAGACAATGCAGAGCCCGATTCCCATGAACAACCTGATGAACAGCCTCTGGCCAGGCTTACTTCGTCCAACCTGGGGCTTGTCGAGTCTGTAGAAGTCACTATGACCCTGAATGTCGGCAGCAAACGTATGACCATTGCCGATATTCTCAGCCTGCAACAAGGGTCTGTCGTCAGTCTGAACCGTCGGGAATATGACCCTCTGGATGTCTTGATTAACGGGGTATTATTTGCCCGTGGCGAAGTCGTTCGGACAGGGGAGTATTATGGCCTGCGCATTCTGGAAATCCTCTGATATTGATCTTTTGTCCGGTGTTTCAGGTATTCCTGTTTATGTCCGCCTTCTCTGGATACCCGTCACGCTGCTGATTTTACCCGCAGTATCCGAGGCATCGCTTCAGTTGCCGTTGTTATCCGTCACCTCCGGTGATAACCAGCAGGATTACACGGTTAACCTGCAGATTTTTTTAATATTGACGGCACTGGCTTTTCTCCCCGGGCTGCTGATGGTAACCACCAGCTTTACCCGGGTATTGATTGTTCTGGCCATACTTCGTCAGGCTCTTGGGCTGCAGCAAACACCACCTACCCGGATTCTGATTGCCGCAGCACTGATCCTGACGGCATTCATTATGAAACCGGTATTTAACGAGATCCGGGAACAGGCAGTGGAACCCTACCTGGCAGAGCGAATGCCATTTCGGGAAGCGATAGAAGTCGCGGGACTGCCGCTGCATCAGTTTATGCTGAAGCAAACCCGAAAGGTCGATATGGAGCAATTTTTAGTATTAGCCGGTGAAATTTCTCCTGTCGACGACAGCGGCGGTAAACCGGATGTGGTACCAGAGAATATTCCGTTTTCTGTACTGATGCCGGCTTTTTTAAGCAGTGAAATTAAAACCAGCCTGCAGATGGGGCTGATGATCCTGTTGCCATTTCTGGTTATTGACCTGCTGGTTGCCAGTATTCTTATGGCACTGGGCATGATTATGCTCTCGCCGATGTTGATCTCTCTGCCCTTTAAACTGTTGCTGTTCGTTCTGGTGGATGGCTGGGGTCTTATTATGGCTGGTACTATCAGGAGCTTTTCTACCTGAGAGGCTGTTTGGGAAAAGCTCGCCGCCCGCTTCCCGCAAGAGCACAAGCGGTTACGGCTTTTCGGGTAGCGGGTAGCGTCTGTAGAGTAGAAATGTGGAAGTTATTTCAGGGCAGTTCCTTACAACATGTTTTTTACGACGCGGGATACATAAATGTCACCTGATGATGCGGTCTACATGTTTGCCAGTGCGTTGCGGAGTGTTTCCTGGATGGCTCTGGTGCTGATTGCTCCCGGTCTTCTGGTGGGCCTGCTGATCAGCATTATCCAGGCGGCAACCCAGGTAACCGAACAAACCCTGAGCTTTCTGCCCCGGTTACTTATCACATTGTTAACGCTGTCACTGTCAATGCATTGGCTGGTTCAGGAATTAAGTGCCATCTTTAATGACTTTTTTGTTGCCATTGTGAATAGCCAGTGAGCATTATGGCACTTTCTGAGCTGTCACATCAGATTGTGCTTTATTTGCTGGTGTTCTGTCGTATTTCCGGATTTGTCATGACCTGTCCGCTGACCCGGGAGTGGTTACCTCTCTCAGCACGCTTACTGCTGGCTTTAGCACTGTCTGTGGCCGTCATGTTGCAACTGTCATCTGCAATGACTACCGATCTGTCACTGAGCCTTGTCCTTGCGGCCTGTTCTGAGTTTATTACCGGACTGTTATTTGGCGCGGTATTACTGATCTATTTCAGCGTGTTTACCCTCGCAGGGCATTTAACCGGCCTGCAGATGGCGCTGGGATTTGCAGAGCTGAGCGACCCTGCCAATGGCATCAGTGTTACCGTGGTTGCCCGTATCTATCAGGTTATGGCTCAGCTTCTTTTTGTTCTGATCAATGGCCACCTGCTGTTCTTTATGGTGGTTATTAACAGCTTTCATGCATTACCCATCGGGCATTTTCTGATGATTATCGACCGAGTACCAGCCCTGATCACCATGGCTGGCTGGATGTTCGGAGCCGGGCTGCTTATTGCTCTTCCCGCTATTGTCTGTCTGCTGATTGTCAATCTCACCTTTGGTTTCATGACACGATCAGCACCACAGATGAATCTGTTAACCCTCGGTTTCCCCATGATTGTTCTGGTCGGAATCGTACTGTTGAGCCTTAATATACTGCAGGTGCCTTATGTGGTCGAACAGCACATCCACTATGCATTGAAGACTCTTGGGTTTCTCCTTTCTGGTTAAGTGATGAATTCCGAACAGCAAGAACAGGGCAGTGAACCCACGGAGCAACCCAGTGAGCGGCAGAAAAAGAAAGCCCTGCAAGAGGGGCAGGTCTCCCGGTCAAGAGATCTGATGATTGCCATGCAGACCCTGGCCATTTTTTTACTGCTTGGCCATTCCCGTTATTTTGATCAGATCGACACCGTTATAGCCATGCTGGCACAGGTTGACGCACCATTGAGTGATGCCTCCGGAGCCCACGCATCAATCATGGACAGTCTGCAGACGGCATTTTCCGTATTTCCGTCGGTCATGATCACCATGTCCCTGGTGATTGTAGTCAGTGTCACCGCTGGTGCCCTGATTTCCGGCCCCTTTATCTTCAGTGTGACCATCGTGGCAGCAAAAGCCCGGCGGATAAATCCGGTGGCAGGGTTGAAGCGGATCTGTTCTGTTCAGGGGCTGGCTGAGGTGGTGCGGGCATCATTAAAAACCCTGTTATTAGCCGTGGCGCTTTTTTTGATTATCCGCTACCGATTGCCAGAAATCATGGCACTGCGTAACTACCCTGTGCCGATGGCCGCAACCCGGGCACTAACGCTGTTATTGTCCACCGGACTGGCATTATCGGGTGTACTTATGGTCATTGCCGCTGGTGATGTTGTGTGGCAAAAACACCGCCTTCAGAAACAACAGCTTCTTACACGACAACAAGTCAAAGACAATCTGAAGAACGAAGATGGCTCACCACAAACCCGGCAGAGGATTCGACAGACACGGCAAAAACTGGCCGCAGTGACGCGCAAAAAAATGCTGGATGCTATCCCCGGTGCAGATCTTGTGCTGACCAATCCGGGCCATTTTGCGGTGGTATTGAAATACCAGCCGGACAGTTATCGGGCTCCAGTGCTGGTGGCCCGGGGGGTTGATCATATGGCAGAACTGATTATCAGTATCGGGCGCTCGGCGGGCAAGCCGGTACTGATTCAGCCCATGCTGACCCGGGCCCTGTATTATCATACTGACATTGACCAGGAAATTGCCCCGGATTTGTATCAGGCGGTGGCAAAAATCATGGTCTACCTTTATCAACTTGATCGTTATCGCACTCACCAAAGTACCTTCTGTCCCAGCTCACCCAATATACAGATACCTGAAAAATATCAGCATTCATCAAGCACAGGAAATCCATAATGAGCAGTACCGGCTTGTTCCTGCCGACTCCTTCAAAGGCTTCCTTATTGGCGACACCGCTGCTATTGCTGGTGGTTCTGGCCATGCTAATGCTGCCTATTCCGCCATTTCTACTGGACTTCCTGTTCAGTTTTAATATTACCCTGTCGTTGATTCTGCTGATTCTTACCATTTACATAAACCGCCCCCTGGATTTTTCCCTGTTCCCAACACTGTTGCTGGTTGCCACTCTGCTGCGGCTGGCCCTGAATATTGCCTCAACACGGGTGGTGCTGATCAATGGTCATAATGGACCCTATGCGGCAGGCAAGGTGATTGAAGCTTTTGGCAGCGTGGTGATTGCCGGTAATTATTTTGTTGGTTTACTGGTTTTCCTGATTCTGGTGATCGTCAACTTTGTGGTTATTACCAAAGGTGGCAGTCGTATATCGGAAGTGACTGCCCGTTTTGTGCTCGATTCGATGCCAGGCAAGCAAATGGCCATTGATGCGGATCTGAACTCCGGCGTGATTGACCACAATGAAGCCAGGGTGAAACGGGAAGATATTACCCGTGAAGCTGATTTTTACGGGGCTATGGACGGTGCCAGCAAATTTGTCCGTGGTGATGCCATTGCCGGGTTGATGATTTTGCTCATCAATATTCTGGGCGGTGTGAGCATTGGCGTCTGGCAATATGACATGAGTGGTACCGAGGCCGTACAGCTTTATGGCCTGATGACTATTGGTGACGGGCTGGTGGCCCAGATCCCTTCCCTGCTGTTATCCACCGCGGCCGCCATTATGGTGACCCGTATATCCGGGGCTGTGGACATGAATCAGCAGGTTCGACAGGAAATTATCGGACAACCCAGGGCGTTGATGGTCGCCGCTGCGGTACTGGTTGTGATTGGTCTGGTACCGGGTATGCCCCATGTGGCCTTTGTTATACCGGGCTTACTGATGATGTTGTTTATCTATCGACGTATATCCCTGGAAAGAATGACTGAACGGAAAAATGCACTGGCTGGCAAAGGTGATGAAAGTAGCGTGACATCAAAGGAGCGACTCACATGGCAGGATATATCGATCGTTGACCCCATTGGCCTGAATATTGGCTATCGTGTGATATCACTGCTGAGTCAGAACGCTGCGAATCATGTAACCAGGCATTTAACCAGTCACTTAACCAAAGGTGAGCTGGCCAGTCAGATCAGGCACCTGAGACGGGAATTGTCGGAAAAATACGGATTTCTGTTACCAATGATTCATATACGCGATAACCTGAATCTGGACCCGGACAGTTATTCTATTCAGCTGCATAATGTTGCCGTTGACCATTTTAAACTGCACCTGGATCAACTACTGGCCATTGCCATGGAGAATGCCCGGCCTCTGCCTTATGATCCTCCGGTCAAAGACCCCTGTTATGGGTTGACGTCTTACTGGATTCCAGTGACTGAACGGGAGGCATCATTACAGGCCGGCTATACCGTGGTTGACTGTGCCACCGTGATTACCACCCATGTCGGCAGGATGATCGAAAATCATATCGATGATCTCTTCGGGTTCGAAGAGACTCAGGGGTGGCTGACCCATCTCCGACAAATCTCACCGAAGCTATGCGACGAACTGGTTCCGGATAAACTGCCTCCGGGTATATTGATGCAAGTTCTCAAGCGACTGCTGGCTGATAATATTTCGATTGCTGACAGCCCACGCATTGCCGCTACATTACTGGCTGCTTCAGGGCCACAGCAGGATATTCTGACCCTGCTGAGTCTGGTTCGTATCACCTTACGACGACAGATTATCGACCCGCTGATCAATCATCAGGTTCTGCCGGAACAGCTTGTTGTGTTTACCCTGTCGCACGAACTGGAAAAAATGTTGTTGATGGCCAGAGAGCAGGCCAGGCGGGATCCACAGTTTTCAGAAGAGTCTTTCGTTATCGAGCCCGGCCTGTCGATGCAATTGCAGAATAATATTCCGGAGTTGGTCAGTCAGGCCCATAACCAACAGGTAGAACCCGTACTGCTGGTTTCACCCCAGCTCTGGCCTCTGCTTTCCCGATACAGCCGCATCGCGCAATACCGCTCATTAACAATATTGTCGTTTCAGGAGATCCCTGATGATCTTCAGGTGGAAATTATCGGACAGCTGGGGTGAGATGATGTTGGGAGCATCAAAAAAATCCGGAGGGTCCATCAAAAAAAGGCTTATGGGAAGCTGCCATCAGGAATAACCGGGCAAACCCTTCAAGGGCTGTATCTTAACACCGTGAAGGTCTATCCTAGCGGCCAATTTATTGAATACGTTGGATTAACTGGTTATGCCCCTTTCTACCGAGGATCTCTCCAGACTGAAACAAAGCCTCTCCCGGGTTTCCAGTGAGTTGCCTCTGCCAGCCTTAAGAGAGGCCATAGAGCATCGGCAGGAGATCACTCTCATGCTTCTGCAGGCGCTGGAAGCAGTGAAAATACGTGGTCAGCGCAGCAGCTCATCGGCAAAAAGCCGTCTGGCACTTCATGCCCTTTATCTGTTAACGCAGTTTCGTGAGCCAGCGGCGTGGCCCATTGTTGTTGATCTGTTCAGCTCCATGAGTTCTGAACAGAATGTGGCGATTGGTGATGACTTTGATGAAGTGGTTTGTGATCGCCTGAGCCAGATTTTTGCCACTGTATGTCCCGGCGATATTCGCCCACTGCAGTCCATTATTGAAAACACCAGCATTGATGAATATGTCCGGGATGCCGCACTGGGAGCCCTGGTGGTCCGTTATCAACAGGGAGACCTGGAGCTTCAGGTGTTGACGACCTATCTGCATCAGCTGTATGAGTACGGTCTTGAGCAGGAAAAAAATCAGGTGTGGAATGCCTGGGTCCAGGCCTGCTACAACACCCAGCCCGAGTCTTTTATGATGGCCCTGAAAGACCTCTACGAAAAAGAGTGGGCGGATACCTATTACATCACCCTGGACGAACTGAAATTACGCTGCGGTGTTGCGCCGGAAGTGATTAATAAGTCAGTGATGAAGCAGGAAGGTGAGTTCTACTGCTATCTGGACGATGCTGTGGCGGCATTAAGGCAGTTGAGCTGCTATTCCGGAGAGGGCAACGAGCTGTTAACCAACCTGGAGAATATGGTGATCAATCAGACAGCACCAAAGCAGGGTGAACAGTCTCAGCGAGCATCGACGTTTACTTCATCACCCGCCGGTGTTGGCAGAAATGATCCCTGCCCCTGTGGCAGCGGCAAAAAATTCAAGAAGTGTTGTTTGCACTGATAACCAGTAGACAGTTTCAATGTAATTGATAGGTTTACTCTATCAATGACTCCCAAACTCCGTTCGTCCTGAGCGGAGCCGAAGGGCGCTCAGGGTGAACGGAGATTGTATACCGGGGCATAGAGCGCAGAGCAGAAGCAAACCCGCAGGGCAAAAAAACGCCGGTACATTCCTGCAACCGGCGTTTTTATTGTTAGCTCAGGCGGCCATTAGCCCATCAGCTGAACAGCGTACTGTGGCAGACTTTTGGCCTGGGCCAGTATAAAAACCGGCCTGCATCAGCATCTGGCTCTTGGTCATGGAAGTGGTTTCCTGAGCGAAGATTGTTCGCATCAAGCTCATTGAAATGGTGTGCCAGTGCTGATGTCTGAAAGTGAAAATTTGCTTAGTGATATATTATTAACTATTAATTTAGTACTTATTAAGTTATTTCAGAGCGATCAAATACCATGATGAAACTGACCACGCAGGGGCAGGTCACCATACCCGCCAATATCCGCAAAAGCCTTGGTCTTAAGCCCGGTGACCGGGTCAGCTTTCTGGAGAATGACCGTGGTGAAATCGTGGTTCAGAAAGTTGACGTTAAGTATTCCGACCCGGTAGAAAAAGCCGCCGACGATTTCAGTTTGTCCATGGGCGCTGACGAGCTGATGAAACTGCTGAGGGATGATCGCTGATGCCCAATCTGCTTATAGACACCTGTGTAATATTGGATATTCTGGATCGGGAAAGTCGCTGGCATAACTGGTCTAAAGATCAGTTCCGTCACCTTTCGAAGACCCATAGCCCAGTAATAAACCCCATTGTTTTTTCTGAACTCTGTGCAGGAATGGAATCTCCCGCTGTTGTTCTGCAGCTATTGAGCAGCCTGAGTATCAGCGAACAATCACTGAACCATGAGACCTTGTTTCTGGCCGCCAAAGCCTTTGTGCAATACAAGAAACGGGGTGGTACAAAAACCGGTGTATTGCCGGACTTCTACATTGGTGCCCAGGCCGCAGTATGCAGCTGGCCCCTTATCAGTCGCGACAAAGGGTGCTTTACCCGCTATTTTCCAACCGTTCAGGTTATCATGCCCGAAGCCATTAAATATAATTAATGTGAATTGGTGTCAGTAATTGTCCAGCCCCAACTGTGATTTACGACAGTATAATGAGTGGGTTTTGCATGCTAGGATGGCAGAATTTTTGGCTCTTCAGGGATAACTGTGGGTAGAAATCAACAAATTTGAAAAAAAAAGCACCAGCGGCTGATTTCAGGTATGTTTTTATTTGCAG
>NZ_JBLYZG010000083.1:0-17472 GCF_049310245.1 Endozoicomonas sp. ALB115
TTCTTTGAGATTTTCGTGGTTAGTTCTTGGGCGTTATTCATGAAGGGGCTGATATTGCAGGGAGCACCTGAACCAAAAGCAAAAGGCAAGCAAGTTAAACCTGGTGAACAGCCAAAACGAAAAATGATAAGCATCCGGAGTTTATTCCCTGATACGGCATAATTACCAATAAAAAACCATTTTCTTCAGTGTATTTAAATTAACCTATTGATCAGTTTTTTTCTGATGGTTCTGGTTGTGTCTAAAAAATCAATAAAACAATTAAGGGAAAATCTTCATTTTTCTATTTTTTGCGGGAATTGCTGCTTCTACAGCACCATACGAACGGCCAAAGTTAAACATGGAGACTACTCCCTGCCCTGGCCTTGCTCCTACCTTTTCCAGATAAACCATCTCTACCTGATGCCGGGTATAGCCACCAAATATTTTCATCAGGCCAAAGCCGTTGACTTTCCGCTTGCTTCCTTCCGGAGAGGTGGGCATATCTTCCAGTCTGATTAATTCCTTGTTTTTGCTATCCAGAACCGCAATACCTCCCGTCAGCCCCGGATCTATTCCTATTATTATTTTCATTACTTTGCTTTCTCTGTCTTTTAATCTTTTTCTCCCGGAGAATCTTTCCGTATTACTGTGTCTGACCTTCATGCTTCCCTGCCTCATTCTCCCACTGGATATATATATATCCAGTGTGGGGAAGGTGAGGTGGCGGCTAAAGGCATCCGCTACGGTTAATCACCTGAAAAATAAGAAGTTTTGAGGAAAAGAGAGGAGCCTCAATATAAAGAATCCTCATAAGTTATTAAGAAAGGAGGCAATTGACTGTTTTTTAAACAGTACATTACCTCACCCGAGCCCTTTATTTTTTCTCTGAAATCACAGACTGACCTTTTTCAGAAATAGAGATAAACGGCGCATCCATCATCAAAAACTCACACTCTACCAAGGCATCAAATGTGCGAGACCAGTTCTTGCTGGATATGAAACCCTCCCGAAAACAGGCATCACGCAAATTCCTTGTTTCGATCCTGGCAAGGCCGGGACTTCTGTCGGCTCTAACCAGTGTCGCTTTTGCTTCACCAATCAATCTTTCCAGTGTTTGGATGACCCGCTTTTGCTTTTCCCCGATCCGAATTTCTGCCTGTAACCGGCCTTGCTCTCGAATATGTTCGCGGTTCTCTTGCTGCTTGATCTTCAGTGCATTGGCTTTATCCAGGTATTGCAGAACACAGCTGTATTGCGGCTCGCCTTCTTCGTCATTGAAGGGCAGACGCACAGAGCCAAACTGAAAGTTCATTTCATCCGGCTCATCAGCGTCCTTCATTTTTTTGGGGGTAATCTTGATTTCATCGTCTGCTTTAACCACCGCATACTCGGCATCCAGCGCACCTTTGAGCGCACTGTTACACCGGGCGCGATCTTTCGAGCCCACGCCGGTATGATGGACGATCAGTACATTGCAGCGATATTTTGAACGCAGATACTCATCAATGTGACCAATAAAGGTGCTCATTTCCCGAGTTGAATTTTCATCCGCATGCCCGAAGTTTCTTGCCAGGGTATCAATGACAATCATGGAAGGCGTAACACCTCCAGTATCACTGACTATTTTTTCAATGCTGTCACTGACCGCCCGGGCACTGGCCAGACTGGTCAACGCAGCGGAACACTGACTGATATACAGCGGCACATTGCGCAGGTTGTAGCCATAAAAGCTCTGCCAGGCCATAAAGCGACGGGAGAGGCCATTGAAGCCTTCCCCGGCAATGTAAAAGACAGGCCCCGATTGCTTGACAGGTTTGCCATGCCAGTCCTTGCCTGTCGCCACACAGCAAGCAAGATCAATGGCTGAGAAGGATTTCCCACAACCTGGTTCTCCAAACATCAGGGAAAGGCTGTCCATTTCCAGAAAGCCCTTGATCAGCCAGTTAATTGGTTTCACGCCTTTAACCAGTTCCTCTATATGGCTAAAAGCGAACTCTGGCTTACTGCTGGGCAGTGGCTCAATAAGAATGGAGGAACCAGGGTTATTGTTGTTATGGGTGCGGGAAATGCTGGCAATGGTGGTATTCAGCTCAGCATCAGACAACGGTGGATTATTAGACTGGTTCCATTGATCCAGAATGGCTTTGACTTCTCTGAGTGAAGAATTCTGCCGGAGCAACTGGCCAGCCATACTCGCTGCTGCATTATTTCTCCCCTGTCCTTCTGCCAGATTACTTCCGTCGTGTGGTAATGGGTATTGATCCGTGGAGAACCCCAGGTCACCCGTTGGCTTCTGCAGCCTGCCCATTGAAGCCATTGATGGTGGCAATATCCACAGGCATCAGCATGGGCAGATCGTGCAGATCACTGATATCCATATACCCGTCCGTTTCCCATTGATAGAGTGTACCGTCTGCATGGGTACTGCCGGGCGCTACTACATAACCACCAATGCCGCGCAGATCGATCTTGTTTTTTCTGACTGAGTTATGAACGGGATAGTCCGGGTTGACCCGAAAGTAGTAGTGCTTGCCTTTACTGGTGGTTGCTCGCAATGGCGTCCGGGTAATGGCACCTTCTTCAATAAACTGCACCGCTTCTTTACTGTCCGCATCCACGACCACCACACCGTATCCGGTAATGATCGCCCAATTGGTATGTGGGTAGAGGTTGGTCCAGTTATCAATGGTGCTGTCGTCCGGTGCTTTATCCTGATACTGCTTCCAGCGAAACCGGGGAGCTTTTGGCCATTCGACGTTTGCTTTCTCTTTATCTCCTGAACAGCGACCGTCTACAAACCATGCAGGCGGTTCTTCAAATGGGGAACCGAGTGGCACAATAGAGAGACCGGCTTCATTCAGCTTCCACGCTTCCGTGGTGGTATTGGGAAGTGTCACATCCATATTATTGTCCTTGTGGCGATGTCCATTTTTCAGAGACAAAAGCGTCCCTGCCCGTGATCGGGTTAGTTTTTTAAAATGGGTAGAGCGTTGCGGCGGGTAGTCCATTATCGTCGTTTCATGGTCGCCTCCTGCGATTCAGACGAATAACGCCCTAAATATGTACCACCATGATACTTTAATAACAAGTACAATTGTATTATTTTGATGGTGTATCTTTTTGGTGTTGTACGGTTTAATAGAGTCATGGACATACAAGAAATAAGACGCCACAACGCCCGCTTGCTGGCCGAGAAAGGAAAAACACTGGCCAACTTTGCGGAAGTGATCGGACGCCCCGCCACTCAGGTCAGCCGGTTTATGGGCAAGAACCCGACACGCAGCATCGGCTCCAAAATTGCCCGGGAAATTGAATACGGCTTCAATAAGCCCCACGGCTGGCTGGATATCTACCACGAGACCGCCAACGACTCCCGCCAACTGAAAACCCATGGCAACCTGCTAGTCTCGGGCTATGACATTGAAGGCACCCGGAGCATTCCGGTCATTTCCTGGGTACAGGCGGGTGACTTTAACGACAATGGCAGACTGTACGCCCCAGTGGATGACACCACCGAATACACCGCCTATCACGGCCGGATCAGCAATGGTGCCTATGCTTTGATTGTTCAGGGTGACTCGATGGTCAGCCCATATCCTGGGCAAATGAGTTTTCTTCCGGGCAGCCGGGTGGTGATTGATCCCGCCCTGGAACCACAACCCGGGCAGTACGTGGTCGTTCGCCTGCCGGGAACCGATGATGTCACCTTAAAACAATTGGTGCGGGATAATGGCCAACTGTTCCTCAAACCACTGAACCCGCAATACACGACCATGCCATTCCCGGAAGACGGTCATATTTGCGGTGTCGTGGTCAGCATCAATACCAAGCTCAGTTGATACATTTCTCAATTTATCTTCCCCCCCCTCTTAGCCAGAAGGGGGTTTTGTATCAAAAAATACCTTTCCCAACTCACTGATCTTATTTCGCATTTTCATTATTTTTATAAGATGTATCTTTTTGGTATTGACATACAGATCAGTTAAGGAACATATTTGATAGCAGATGGCTGAACGGATGTACGCCATCGATTCAACAGACGAACTCACCCTGACACTGAAAAACAGGCCACTGATGCCTGCCGGGTTCGTTCGCCCTGAAGAAAGCCAATAACAAAAAGGATGACACTCTATGAAAGAAACCCCCTCCACTGCCTCGCCCCATCCACTGGACCAACTGGCTCATGAACTGGAAGTTGCCAAACAGGCAGAAAACCAGGCCAGAGAACAACGCATGGCTATTGAGCAGCAGCTCTGCAAGCTGGTCGGCACAAAAGAAGAAGGCAGTTTTTCGGTCAAAGGCGATTACTACAAGGTGACCACCGTCGCCGGAATGAGTCGTGTAGTGGATTCAGAAAAATGGGCGGCCGTTCGACAACAACTGCCTGCGGATATCGCCCAGTCGGTGATCCGCAGCAAACTGGAAGTCAACACCCGGCAACTGAAAAGCCTGCAACAACTGAATCTCGCCCATTACCAACTGGTCTCCCAGGCCATTACCACCAAACCAAAGAAAGTCAGCGTCAAGTTTGAACGGCTGGAGGTTCAGTAATGGCTATTTCACTTGAATCCATCAGCCGCTCTACCGGCATCAAGGCTCCCCGGATTGTGGTTCATGGTGGCCCAGGGCTTGGTAAAACCACCCTGGCCGCCGGTGCACCGAACCCGATCTTTATCTGTACCGAAGATGGTTTGGGCAAACTGGAAGTCGACGCCTTCCCCATGATGCAGTCATTCCAGGATGTTCTGGATGCCATCACGGTTCTTTACTCATCCGACCATCACTATCAGACGCTGGTGATCGACAGTCTGGATCATCTGGAACCGATGATCTGGCAGCACCTGTGCGATACGTATGTTGGCTCAAAGGGCGAACGGTACCAGGCCATTGAAGACTTTGGTTATGGACGAGGCTTTCTGGAGGCGCTGAATCTCTGGCGCCAACTGCTGGATGGACTGGAAGCCCTGCGTAACGAAAAGGTATGGCCTTTATTCTGATCGCCCATTCCGAGATCAAACGGTTTGAGAGCCCGACCACCGACAGTTATGACCGGTACCAGATCAAGCTGCACAAACGGGCTTCCGAACTGGTGCAGGAATCCGTGGATTGCATCTTGTTCGCTGATTACAAGACCGTCATCGAAAAAGAAGAAGCCGGTTTCAATAAAACCAAAACCCGGGGCATAAGCACCGGCCAGCGCTACCTCTATACCGAAGCCAAACCCGGCTTTATCGCCAAGAATCGCTATGGACTGCCAGCAGAACTCCCCCTGGACTGGCAGGCTTTCAGCGACGCTATGACCTCAAGCCACTGAATAAGGAGATTGAAATGGCACAGTTAGGTTTTAATGCAGACGACTACGATCCAACGGATGAGTTTGAGCCCCTGCCGCCCGGTGAATACCTGACCATGATCACTGAGGCCTCCCTGGATAATACCAAGTCCGGTGGCCAGATGGTGAAGCTCACCTACACGGTGATGGAAGGCCAGTTTGAAGGCCGTAAACTCTGGTCTCAGCACAACATCGTCAACAGCAGTCCGAAAGCGGAAGAGATTGGCAGGAAAGAGATCAGCCGTATTGCCCATGCGGTTGGCCAGCCCCGAATAAACGACACTGAACAGCTGTTACAGCAGGTGATCCGAATCGTCGTTGTGCTGAAACAAGACCCGGGCTTTGGTCCAAAGAATGAAGTCAAGAAGTGGATCAGTGCCGGTGGTCAACCCATGCAGAGCGCACCTGCACCTCAGCAACAGACACCTGTCCACAATCCGGCGTCTGCCCAACAACCACCCCATCCGGCAACTCAGTACGCAGCACCGCCCTGGGGGCAGAAGTAACTCGTCATTAGTACCAAGGGGGCTTGCCCCCTTCATTCAGGGAATGAAATTTATGTTTTTTAACTCTACGGGCACCTCCGCCCGGAAGCTCGATAGACCAAAATTTACCAAACGACGACCCTCCAAAACAGAGAGAAAGCGAAAACGGAAAGCCCAGCGAATGGCCAGACGGTTAAACAGAAAACAGAAATAGGCTCAGAGCCAGGGAAGGTGAAGCATTGTGAAAATCCCCGAACCCAACAAAACGACCATCAAAGCGATTATCCGGCATTATGAGGACAACCAGGGTGGTGCATTCCGGGCCCATCTGGGCGGTTCAATTATTGGTCGCCCCTGTGACCGGGCGCTCTGGTATACCTTTCGCTGGTGTACTGATGTGAAGCATGGAGGCCAACTGCTGCGACTGTTCCAAACGGGTCATCTGGCAGAAGAACGGTTTGTTGCTGATCTGCGTAATGTGGGCATCAAAGTTTTTGAAACCGATCCGGCCACTGGTAAGCAGTTCAGAATCTCGGCCTGCAACGGGCATTTTGGTGGTTCATTTGATGGTGTGGGCCAGGGCTTTATCGAAGCCCCCAGGACCTGGCACCTGATTGAGATGAAAACCCACAATGAGAAGTCCTTCAATAACCTGGTTAAAAAAGGTGTAGAGGAAGCCAAGCCAGAACACTTTATACAGATGCAGGTGTATATGTACCTGGCAAACCCTCAGCTGACCCGAGCCTTCTATATCGCCGTGAACAAAAATACGGATGAGCTGTATGGTGAGCGGGTTCGGCTTGATCCTGTTATTGGCAAAGCAGCCATTGAGAAAGCGGAATGCATTATTGCCAGCGACCGTCCTCTGAGCAAAATCAGTGAAGACCCCAGCTGGTACCTCTGCAAATTTTGCGACCATCAGGCCATCTGCCACGGACAAAAAGCCCCTGCGGTTAATTGTCGTACCTGCCTGCACAGCACACCCGTTGAAGATGGCCAGTGGCACTGCGCCCGTCATGATATGGAAATCCCGGAATCGGTTCAGATGTCAGGTTGTGAACTCCACCTCTATAACCCTTACCTCTTAGAGCAATTTGCTGAGCCCATTGATAGCGATGAGTTTTGGATACGTTATCGCCTGAAATCAACGAGAGAGGAATTCATAACTGGCACAGATAAAGGCCAGCTCTCCTCTCAGGAAATTCAGGCAGTAGAAGACAAGCGCCTGCTGACGGATGAAAAGCTGGCAGGACTGAAAACCCAGTTCGATGGAACGATTGAAAATAATCAATGAGAAGGAAAATGAGCTATGGATCATTCAAAACGCTATCGCTTCATACCAGCCAGCACACCGCCTGCGGCAGATCAAATTGACCTGATCGGCCTCAATTCAGAAAGTGGACTCTGTATCACGGATTATCAGCAAGGTAATTTCTACCCCCGGGTTACCCACTACCTGATCGAAGATACAGCACCGTTTGAGCAATATGCTCAAGCCGCTTGCGATGAAACCATCAACGACCTGGAAAAACAGTTAGAACAGTTTCAGAACCAAACCATCCAACTCCGGGACTTGTTCGCCATTGCCGCCCTGATGGCTGAGTTTACCTGTAACCGTGGCAGCGCCATTGAACCGGCGGTGAATTTTGCTTACACCATTGCGGACAAAATGCTGATGGCCAGGGAAGCTGACGACAGAAAACCAACATCCGTCGACCGTAAAGCAACAGAACGAGTGGCCAATAAGATCATCAACCAGATGAAGGGCTTCGACAATGGCTTTTGAACTCCGCTGGTACCAGCAGGAGGCCATTGATGCGATCTATCAATATTTCAGTGCTTCTCAGGGTAACCCCTTGGTCTGCGTCAGTACCGGCGGCGGCAAGTCAGTGATCATCGCTGACTTTATCCATGGGGTTTTACAGCACTGGCCAGACCAGCGCTTCCTGATTCTCTCCCATGTGAAAGAGATCATTGAGCAGAACCATGAAAAGATTATTGCCCAGTGGCCAGAAGCCCCGACGGGCATTTACTCAGCCTCTATGAATTCCCGCAATACCGATGCTCAGGTACTGTTTGCCAGCATCCAGAATGTTCATAAAAGAGCAGAGCAGTTAGGCCATTGTGATTTACTCATTATTGATGAATGCCATCTGCTTAATAGCGAAAGTTCAGAAACGATGTACTCTCGACTGATTGCTGGTCTTCGGGACATTAATCCTGCACTGAAAATTATTGGTTTTACAGCCACTCCTTACCGGATGAAACAGGGCTTGCTCACAGAAGGCAAAAACCCACTGTTTGATGAGATTGTCTACGAGACCGACATTCAGCGATTAATTGACGATGGTTTTCTATCGCCTCTGCGTTCCAAAGCAGGAAAAGAGAAAATTGATCTTGCTGGCGTCAGAACTAGACAGGGTGACTATCTGGCGAGCGATATGGAGGAAGCAGTCAACAAAAACGATGTCACCGAAAAGGCCGTGGCAGAAATCATCCAGTACGGTCAGGAGCGGAAAGCGTGGCTGATCTTCTGCGTCAGTGTCGCCCATGCTGAACAGGTTAAGGAACTTCTGACAGCTGAAGGCATCGGTGCTGAATGTATTACCGGGGAAACCCCAAAAGATGCCCGCGCTCGGATACTGGCGGACTATAAAGCAGGAAAGATAAATGTACTCACCAGTCAAGGCGTCCTGACCACCGGATTTGACGCACCTTTAACCGATATGATTGCCCTACTCCGCGCCACCAAATCACCCGGACTTTACGTGCAGATATTAGGCCGCGGCCTTCGTATCAGCCCAGACACTGGTAAGACTGACTGCCTGATACTGGATTATGGCGGAAATGTAGAACGCCATGGCCCTATCGACCGGATCACCGTTGACCATATAAAAGCAGGCAAAGGCACCGGGGAACCACCGGTTAAGGAATGCCCGGAGTGTTTTGAACTGATCCTGGCTGGCCTACGGATTTGCCCTGCCTGCCATTATGAGTTTCCGGAACGGGAGAAGCATGAAGCAGAGGCTTCCAGCGCCGCACTGCTGGCCAACCAGATTGAACCGGAATGGCTGAAGGTGGACGAGGTTTTTTACAGCATCCATGAAAAGTTTGGCAAGCCCCCTTCTCTGCAAGTCACATATCGCTGCGGTTTTGAGACTATTCGGGAATGGGTCTGTTTCCAGCATGGTGGTTACGCCCGGCAGAAAGCGGTCATGTGGTGGGTAAAGCGGGTTGAGCAGGCTCCGGTGCCAGAGCTGACGGTAGATGCTTACCAGCACCTGACTGAACAGAATGATATGAAAGAGCCCTGTCGTATTGAGGTGCTTAAGGAGGGCCGGTGGCATCGCATAAAAAGCTTCGATTTCACCGTAAAACCCGATACACCCAGCGCCTGGAATCATAACCCTGCAGAAAGACCAAAACCAACTCAAACCATGCCTGCTGGCATTGACGTTTTTGATACGGATATCAATTTTTAAACAGGAGACAAACCATGAATACCGAGTTGATGCTCTTCGCCAAGTATGAAAAGCCCTACGTGCCACTGGAAGACGTTTGCCAGGAGTTCTTTGGCATGTGTGAAAAACGGGCGAAGCTGGCTGCAGCCTCTCAAAAGCTGCCGGTTCCGGTGGTGCGCACCATGAACAGCCAGAAATCGCCGTGGATGGTGAAGATTTCAGACCTGGCGGTTTATATTGACGCCCGGCATGAGCGATACCGGAAGACGTGGGAAAAGGTCCAAGGTGTTATTTAAGGGTGTTGCCGGTCAGTAATACCGGCATTACTTTTCCCGCTCTGGAATCACAACCACCTCAATATTATTTTCCCGGCATCGCTCAATCCTTGAACAAAACCAGCCCTTGCTCTCTTTAGCTGCCAAGCTCTATACATTCAAGGCTTCGACAAAATCCTGCCTTCCCAAAATACGAACAATCAAAACCCCATCGTCAAGCTCAGAGTAATAGACAGCATGCACTCCATACACACTACGCCGATAACCTTCACGAATATGACGGATAGCAGGATAATGATTTGGGTGACGCGCGAGTGAGTTCAGATGCGTTTCCAGGCCATCCAGATAACGACTGGCTTGCTCATACCCGAAGCAATCAAGACCAAACTCAAATATTCGCTCAATATCCTGTCCGGCCTCCACCGATAGATGGTACTTAGTCATGCTTGACTCTCCGGGCTAATACACGATCCCGGATATCATCTACTGTATCGTTGCTGATCCCGCTGTTTTCACCGGCAATAAGCGCACTCCGAAGCGATTCTGTCGCCTCCTGACGCCGCCTGGCCTGACGAATCAAGTCATTCACCACTTCACTTTTACTGCCATACTCGTCGCTCTCAACCTGAGCCTGCAACCATTGGTCATTGGGTGAGGTGAGGGTAATACTTTGCCTGGCCATGGGTCATCTCCTGCCTATCCATTGTGGTGCAATATTACACCAGATTAGCACAAATGTGACCATTGGCCAGATGTCTCAGGAATGAAAGCGAAAGGTGGGAACAGGTTCATGACATGCAACATTACTGCCGGTAGATCATCTTACCGGCAAAACCCGGCTATATTTATGATCCTTCCTATATAAATTTGACCTGAAGTTTTTTTCAGCTAGAATGTACCTAAAATGGTACAAACCAATGAAAGTGATTTCTGTTCGATTCTACGCCACACAATCGGGCCATGAACCAGTGCTTGACTGGCTAAAGGCTCTAACCCGCGAAGATCGCCGGACTGTGGGGCAAGATATCAAGACTGTTGAAATCGGCTGGCCTATTGGCATGCCGGTAGTTCGAAAGCTGGATAAGGGGCTTTGGGAAGTGCGCAGTGACCTGACAGGCGGCAGAATTGCCCGTGTACTGTTTACTGTCGCTGACGGTGAAATGGTGTTACTGCACGCCTTCATTAAGAAAAGCCAAAAGACCCCGGCCAGTGATCTTGAGTTGGCGAAGTTACGGCGCAACGACGTATTGAGAAAATAAAAGGAGGCAACAATGAGCAATCCTCACATCGGAAGCAACTTTGATGACTTCCTGGCAGAAGATGGCCTATTGGCCGAATGTCAGGCTGAAGCCATGAAACGGGTTATTGCCTGGCAGATTGATGAGTACCTGAAGAAAGAAGGTGTGAACAAATCCGCTTTTGCCAAACTGCTTGGAACCAGTCGCTCACAACTGGATCGGCTGCTTGATCCAGACAATACAAGTCTGAATCTCAGAACATTGTCCCACGCGGCCGAAGTGATGGGAAAACGATTGGAACTCAGGCTGGTATAGGCTGAACCCGGCATTAACGCTTGCTTTGTCGCAAGATTGGCCATTTAAAACGTATGAGTAACCGGTGCGCTGATCTTGCGAAAAGCGGGAGGAGTATTATTGTCCATAACGATAGGGCTATTAGCGATACAGCACAATAATATCTGCGCTGTGCTCAGCCCCTTTTACAATTCCCTGCTGCCAGCGAGAATTCAGACACTCATTTCTGGCCCAATAATTCTCTTCCATTGCCTTACAAACAGCCCAGTAATCCGGTGGATTCCGATGGATCAGGTGGGTATAACGGCGCAGGTTATCCCAGGTCTTATGACCACTACGAATGGCCACCTCCGGAATACTCATTTTCTGTTCAAAGAAGCGGGAAATGCCCTCATGGCGGAAAGAGTGAAACCGCAACTCCGGGAATCCCAGCGCCTTGGTTCGCTCTGAAAATTTGGTTGATATCGACTGCGCCTTGTAAGGAAAAATCCGGTCTTCACCTTTAATCCTGGGCTGCATGGCAATGATCTCTAGACAGACCGGGCACAGTGGCACTTTCTGGTGATTGCCGTATTTCTTCTTGGGGTCTTTCCTGTCCCGGATAATGACCTCGCCGTTTTCCACATCCAGGTCGCTGTAGCGAATATTGCAAATCTCCCCTTCCCTAAATGCACTGTATATGCTGAATAACATCAGATGGTGGTAAGGTACTTTTGCCCTTGGGTTGTTGTACCCCTCCAGAAACTCTTTATAAAGCAGATACAGCTGATGCTCTGTTGGGCGCGTATCGTCTTCTTTCGACTTGCCCACCAGCTTCAGCTTCCAAAGCTCTTTCATCAGATCATCGGTAATAAACCGTCTGAAATACAGGCCAACCCGTTTTTGAAAATCCAAAGCACGACGCAACACAGATACATAAAGATGGTTGGTGGCAGGCGTTACTTTTTCTAATCGCTCATCCAGAAGATCAATCAACATATCTCCAGTAATTTCTTTTGAGCGTTTCTCAGTTAACCAGCATTTTTGCCAGAATTTGATGGCCTGCATATCCCGATAACTGATTCGGCTCTTTTTCGGAGGCGATTCCATTTTCCGGCAATACGCTTCCAGATACTGATTCAAAGTAATATCGCCTGACCTGGATTTAGCAGACTCATATCGAAGGCTGTCCTGCTCGGCATTTAACGACTGTTCCTGCATTTCTTCTTCAACGGCTTTTGCCCAGGCTCTGCCTGATGCTTTATCTGGGAAAGTCAGGCTCTCCGTAGCGGAAAAGTGTTTCTTGCGAACAGTCACCACATAACGATAAACATTACCGCTTTTCCGCTTCCTTTTTTGGCAGGAAATAGTCATACAACAATATCCCTATGTATCAAATTATTATTTTCAGGTTGCAATTTAGGTTACAAATAACGTCTTTATATGATACTAAATGATACTTAATCGTTATAAAAGGGATATTTAAAGACGACAAGAATCAATAAGTTACATAATATACAACTACTGACTCATGATATGTGGTACGAATTTCATTCGGACAATTTTGACAATGAAATCAATGAGTAAGACTGATTGAAAATTTTTTAGGTTACAATTTGATTGTAACCTGAGCCTCAAAAACGGTACCAAACTGTACCTTTGCTGCAATTTGTGGTGAATGTTATACGGGAAAATGGTGCCGTTTTTTTGTATCTTTTTGGTACAGCTTGGTTTTCCCACAACCATCGAATAAACTCCCACCTCAACCACTGCATAAGAAGTGCTTTCAAACCATGAAAACCCGCGACCTGCTCAAACTGCCTGACCTCAAACTGGCCCAGGCCATCAGCACCATGAAAGGCAAGGAATGCGAGAAACACGCCAGGAACTACACCAAAATTCTGGGCATAGAATTTGAAAAAGCGATTATGCACGCCACCCACGCCGCCATGTTCAGCCAGAGTGACGAACCGGTCAAACTGCGCACCTATAAAGCCATAGTGGATCTGGTGGATAGCGATACTGAATACGGCGAAAGGGAAGCAGCGATTCTTGCTGCCCTGCTGTTAGCCCATATCAGTAAGAAAATGAATCGGGTGCAGTCACTTGTTTCTCAAACGCAACCATTCACCATGTTGTGAAATTCAAACACTAACTATGAGTTCAAAGAAACCACCCTATACGCCACTGCAAGGCCACTACCTGTCGTTTATTTACTACTACACGAAGATCAACGGCATGCCACCAGCAGAAAAGGATTTGCAGCGGTATTTTCAGGTTACCCCACCCACCGTGCATCAAATGGTGGTGAAACTGCACCAGCTTGGCCTGATTAGTCGGGTACCTGGACAAGCCCGGACAATGAAGGTGGAGCTACCTGTTGAAGAGTTGCCCTTTCTTGTTTAAATAATCCGTTGGTTGCGAAATTAGCTCAGAACCTGTTCATACCCAAAGTGGACAGCTTTTCCCTTTCCCTTCGCAAATGCACGACTACCACCAAACACCTTACCTGCGTACAATGACTGATTACCCAAAACTCCACCTCTGAGCTATCTGGTCCCATGCTTCCCAAAGTCAATAAAAGACGGCGGTAAAATCCACGGGCGGTAGCGTCGATTCATATCATCTTCTGTAAAGCACCCTATGGCGATTAAAAAATCCGAACTGTACTCATCTCTCTGGGCCAGCTGCGACGAGCTGCGGGGCGGGATGGATGCCAGCCAGTACAAAGACTATGTGCTGGTGATGCTCTTTGTGAAATATATCAGCGATAAATTTGTCGGTCAGTTCAGCCCGCCGGTGAAAATCCCGAAAGGTGCCACCTTTGCGGATATGGTTGCCCTGAAAGGCAAGCCTACCATAGGCGACGACATCAATAAGAAAATCATCATTCCCTTGCGTGATGCCAACAAACTCACCGGGATGCCGGACTTTAACGATCCGGACAAACTCGGCAGCGGCAAAGAGATGGTGGAAAAACTCACCAACCTGATCGCTATTTTTGAAAGCAAAGACCTGGACTTCAGTAAGAACCGGGCCGATGGCGACGATATTCTCGGCGATGCCTATGAATACCTGATGCGTCACTTTGCCTCCGAAAGTGGCAAGAGCAAAGGGCAGTTTTATACGCCGGCGGAAGTGAGCCGCATACTCGCCAAGGTGATCGATATTGAGAAAATCGATAGCCGTGGCTACTCCGTGTACGACCCGACCTGTGGTTCCGGCTCATTACTCCTGAAAGTGGCGGACGAAGCCGGTGAACACGTTTCCCTCTACGGCCAGGAGAAAGATGCCACCACCAGCGGTCTGGCGCGGATGAACATGATTCTGCACAACAACCCCACCGCACAAATTCGCCAGGGCAACACCCTGGCCAACCCGCTGTTTACCGAGGGTGACAGCCTAAAAACCTTCGATTTCGTGGTGGCCAATCCGCCGTTCAGCGATAAACGCTGGGGCAGTGGTGTGGATGCGGAAGAGGACCCGCACTACCGTTTCCAGAGCTACGGCGTGCCGCCGGCCAAGAACGGCGATTATGCTTACCTGCTGCATATTATCCGCAGCCTGAAAAGCCATGGTAAAGGTGCCTGTATTCTGCCTCATGGTGTGTTGTTCCGGGGTAATGCCGAGGCAACGATTCGTCAGTCCCTGGTGGAACGGGGTTATATCAAAGGCATTATCGGGCTGCCTGCCAACCTGTTTTATGGCACCGGCATTCCGGCCTGTGTGATTGTCATTGATAAAGAAGGCGCATCGGCACGCAAAGGCATCTTTATGGTGGATGCCGGTAAAGGCTTTATCAAAGATGGCAATAAGAACCGTCTGCGGGAGATGGATATCCATAAAATTGTCGATGTGTTCAACAGGCAGATCGCCATAGACGGTTACAGTCGTATGGTGAGCTACGATGAAATCCGCAAAAACGAATTCAACCTCAATATCCCCCGATACATAGATAGCTCCGTGGCGGAAGATATTCAGGATATCGATGCTCATCTCCACGGCGATATTCCCAAGGTAGATATTGATGCCCTGCACCACTACTGGCAGGTATTCCCGACCCTGAAAACCACGCTGTTTGCCACTGCTGCCCGCTCGGCAGATTACTACTCGCTCCAGGTCAGTACCGAAGCGCTGAAGCCAATCATCTACCAACATACGGAATTTGTCGCTTATATCAAAGCGATGAACCAGGTATTCAGTGGTTGGAAAACCGCCACCCAAACCTACCTGAAGCAGCAGGATGACGGTTGCAAACCCAAGGCGATGATTGAGGAGATCAGCGAATCACTGCTGAGCGCCTACACCGGCAAACCGCTGCTGGACAAGTACGATGTTTACCAGCACCTGATGAACTATTGGGCAGATACCATGCAGGACGATTGCTACCTGATCTCTGCCGATGGTTGGGAAGCGAAAATCTATCAAATCATCGAGGTTAAAAAAGGCAAAGAAGTGATTAAAGGCTGGACCTGCGACCTGATTCCCAAATACCTGGTGATTAACCGTTACTTTGCTGAAGAGCAAGCTGCCATTGATCAGCTGATTGCCCATAAAGAGCAGCTGGAAAGCCAACTGGAAACCTTGCAGGAAGAGCACAGCGGCGAAGATGGGGCATTAAACGACGTTGGCAGTAAAGCCGAGGCTACTGCGGTACTGATGGAGTATCAGGAGTTGGCGTGGGCAGCGCTGGATGCCGCTACACACCAGGAATACACCGTGCTGCAAAAGCGGCTGGAAACCACCATTGACGATTTTAATGAGCTGAAAAACGACAGCTTTCTGGATGCCCTGAAAAACAGCAAAGGCACCATCACCGCCAAAGCGGTGAAGGATCGCCTGAAGCGCACGGAGGATCGTGAGGAGACAGATATTCTCAATGAGTTCCTGACCACCGAAGCCACTATCAAAGAATGGCGCAAAACCTGTCGGTTGCTCTGGTCGGATGCCCTGACGCTGATTGACCGAACGACACGTCCCAACAACGAAGACCGGGACAATCTGAAAGAGATTGTGGTGCTGAACCGCTATCTGGAATTGCTGGACGATATCGCCACAGAAAAAAGGGCGATCAAACATGAAGAGCTGGAACTGGATAAAGCCCTGTATGAGCACTACCCGGCGCTGACAGAAGACGAGATCAAACAGCTGGTGGTGGACGACAAATGGCTAATGACCATTGACCGGGATGTGCATACCGAGATGGATCGCATCAGCCAGCGGCTGACCCAGCGGATTAAAGAGCTGGCGGATCGCTATGAAACTTCGTTGCCGCAATTTAACCAGCGAGTGGTGCGGCTGGAACAGGCGGTGGGTAAACATCTGGTGAAGATGGGGTTTGTATGGAACTGAAGTCAGAGCATAAACACACTGTGACCAAAATAGTTCCTACTGACTGGGAGGTCTCTACCATTGGAGATGTTACTAAGTGGGTTTCTGGTGGTACCCCTAATAGGGGTAATGCTGAGTACTGGGAAGGTTCTATACCTTGGATAAGCGGATCAACCTTAAAGTCTTTAGAAATCTCAACATCCGATCAGTTTCTAACAGAACAAGGAGTAGAAGCTGGTAGTAAAATGGCACCCATAAATGCAACACTTCTATTAGTACGTGGAAGCGCTTTACACTCTTGCATACGAGCAGGTTTGGTTGTTGCCCCTGTCAGCTTTAATCAAGATGTAAAAGCTCTTATTCCTGATCGATCAGTCAATCCAAAATATCTAACCATATACTTATTGGCAATGGAGAACTCTCTACTTAAGTTAGTTAGTTCTGCGGGTAACAGCGCTGGTGTTTTAGACACAGGCTTAGTCAAAAATTTTGTTTTTTTTAAGCCTCCAAGACATGAACAGGACGTAATTGTTGAAGCTATAAGCGATATGGATGCCCTAATCCAGTCGCTGGAGCAGCAGATCATCAAAAAGCAGCAAATTAAGCAAGGGGCTATGCAGACATTGCTTAATCCTTATGAAGAGAACAGAAAATTAAAACAAGGGTGGGTAAAAAGGCAGCTTTCATCTATTGCCAATGTAATAGACCCTCATCCAAGCCATCGAGCACCACCCGAAGCCAAGCACGGCATTCCATTTCTCGGAATTGGTGATTTTGATGAACATGGTAATATTATTAGCAAGAACCCTAGGATTGTTAGCTCCCTAGTTCATTCTGAGCATTCAGAAAGATATGATCTAACAAAAAATTTGATAGGTCTTGGCAGAGTGGCATCAATAGGAAAAGTTATTCGTTTACAGTCAACTTTACCTTTTGCTATTTCTCCAACATTAGGGGTGATTGAAGCCGTTAACGTAGATTCTGAATTCCTTTATCAAGCGTTACAGTGGCTCCCGACGAATACACGTCAGAAGGCCGAACCTGAAAACCGGTGTATTCATAATTTCTGAAAACGCAAAGAGACTACAGCTCGTG
>NZ_JBLYZG010000084.1:0-17271 GCF_049310245.1 Endozoicomonas sp. ALB115
ATCCATCATTACCATGGCTGCAAGTTGGCTTGGCAGAGCCTGTCCGGTCGTTCGCCATTACCACACAAACATTTCAAAAACCCAGGTCGACTTCTGCGATCAACTCAAATCATCTATTCCATTTTTGAAGATCGAAGAGGAAAAGAGTCTGAA
Source organism: Endozoicomonas sp. ALB115 (assembly GCF_049310245.1). Lineage (NCBI taxonomy): Bacteria > Pseudomonadati > Pseudomonadota > Gammaproteobacteria > Oceanospirillales > Endozoicomonadaceae > Endozoicomonas > Endozoicomonas sp. ALB115. The sequence continues at coordinate 154 of NZ_JBLYZG010000084.1, forward strand.
CTCACTGCCTCCGGTTGACCTGCTACTGCCCGATCACAACATAATGATTGAAGTTCAGGGCCCCTCTCATTACGTGGGTGGTGATTTCAACACCAGGAATGGTTCGACTCTGCTGAAAATCGCACTGCTGCTAAAAGCAGGATTCGAGGTCATTGAAATCCCGGCTAAACAGCTTTTGAGCAACGATGTAATGAAACCCTATATTGATCAAATAAAGGCCAGGATAGGCATCCCGCCACAGGGTCATGACGCTGTATCACATAAAAGAAGGCGGGCAGGTGCTGCGTACGTGACTGGTGAAGAACATTTAGCAGAGCAAACCAACCCGGCAAAGAGGAAGAAAACAGTCAGTAATCGCCTTCCTCCCATCATGACTCTAGTAAACTTTGCCGCACAATGAACTTCTGGGCAGAACAGCAGTCTTCATTTTATATTTTCATGAATTAATGAAATATAATTATGGATAGAAGTTCTGCTGGCATCAGTGGTCAATACGCAAGATCAGGTAATAATGACAACCAACCGAATGACCATGCCGCTTCCAGGCGTGGGCGATATAGACAAGTCACGGTCAGACAGCGGGATGATACCCCACACACAACCCCGGGGCGTAATAAATTTTGCCATTCTTCTGCCGCAGGCCCTTCTCAATATCTACTGCGCCGTTCAGTAAAACCTGCTCAAAATTTTAATGATCTCACCAAACAGGAAATAATGGCTGGCCTGGTCAGTAAATCGGATCGTTTCGGTCATCGCTATGATGGGAGAAATCACGGGCAATATGCCAGTTCAATTAAAAAATACTCATCAGCTGCTAAAAGGCCGTTAAATCGAACGGAACAAAGCCAGTTAATGCGTTTGCTGCAAAATTTTACTGCAACACGGAGCTGGAATTGGCGAAGCCTGACGACAACACTTCATTCATTGACGTCAGCGGGTGTTTTTACCCCTCTTAAACCCATGGATGAAGTTGTTAAGCGTACTCAAGCTGCCTTATTGTCAACACTACTTGATCCAATAATATTCAAGTGCCAGCAAAAACCTCCCGCCATGGATATAGATACCCAGGGTGTCGCCAACCTGCTGTGGGCCATGGCAAAAATGTTGGACAACGGGCTGGAACGGACAACAGAGTTCAACGAGGCCGTTGTCGCTTTGTTACACCACGTGAACGCACAGAAAGACCAATTTAATGCCCAGCACATTACTAACCTGCTGTGGGCTATGGCCAAACTGGTGGAAAAAGGGCAGGAATGGACACCAGTGCTTAAAGACGCCATCGCCGCACTGTTACCCCTCGTAAACGCACAGAAAGCTAAAAAACCGCAGGAAATTGCCAACCAGCTGTGGGCCATCGCGAAACTGGTAGACAACGGACAAAAACTGACACCGGGGCTCAAAGAGACCCTGGCCGCTCTTTTGCCCTGAGTGAACATACAGAAAGACCAATTTATTACCCAGGGCATCGCCAACCTGCTGTGGGCCATCGCGAAACTGGTGGACAACGGGCAGAAGTGGACACCAGGGCTCAACGAGTCCGTGGCACTGCTTTTGCCCCGTGTGAGCGCAAAGAAAACTAACTTTAAACCACAGGAAATTGCTAACCTGCTGTGGGCTGTGGCGAAACTGGGAGAATTCGTTGCGCTGGAGGATGTTACCTCTACGTTCGAATCGCTTGTTTACCGAATCAGTGAAAATCCTCAACTCTCTCAGAAAGACATATTGATGTCCCTCTGGGCAATAATGGTATGCTGTGCCCGGTTGTCTATGGTCTCCCATGCCAATAAAAATAACCGGCTTGAAAAGTACATGGATGACCTGTTTGCTCGTCTGGAAAATACGGACAATGTAGAGGATCAACGCATCATTGCCATGGCCGCAAGTTGGCTTGGTAGAGCCTGTCCGGTCGTCCCCCATTACCAGAACATCATTTCAAAACCTCAATCTGACTTCCGCAATCAACTCCAATCATGCATTCCCTCTTTGAAAATGGAAGAAGAAAAGAGTCTGAACTCATTACCTCCGGTGGACCTGATACTGCCAGATCACAACATGGTGATTGAAGTTCAGGGATCGTCTCATTACGTGGGTGGAGATTTCAAAACCAGGAATGGTTCTACTCTGCTGAAAATCGCACTGCTGCAAAAAGCAGGATTTGAGGTCATTGAAATTCCGGTTAACAAGCTTTTGAGCCAGGACTCGATGAAACGATGTATTGATCAAATAAAGACCAGGGCAGATATCCCGCCACAGGGACATGGCTTTGTATCACTTTCTTAAAGCACGGCGCAGATCAGCCATATTTTATGTTTATAGATATTTCAGCAAAATGAACTTTTGAACAAAACAGCAGTCTGCTTCTCATATTTTTCACGAATTAATGAAATATAATTATGGATAGAAGCTCTGCGGGTATCAGTGGTCAATACACAAGACCAGGTAATGATGACAACCAACCGAAGGACCATGCCGCTTCTTCAAGCCGTGGGCGATCTAGACATGCCCCAGTCAGGCAATGGGGTCATCCCCCCCGCACAGCCCCGGGGCGTAATGAATTGTACTATTCTTCAGCCGCATGCTCTTTTCAACATCTACAACGCCGTTCAGTAAACCACCCTCAGGATTTTAATAACCTCATCAAACAGGAAATAATGGATGGTCTGGTGAATCAATCTGATCGGATCGGTCATCGCTATGATGGGAAGCATCACGGTCAATATGCCAGCTCAATTAAAAAATACACGTCAGGTGCTAAAAGACCGTTAAATCGAACTGAACAAAGCCAGCTGATCAGTTTCCTGCAAAATTTTACCGCAACGCCAAGCTGGAATTGGCGAAGCCTGACGACAACATTTCACTCATTTACTTCAGCCGGTGTTTTTACCCCTCATGACCCCATGGATGAGCGTGTCAAGCGTACTCAGGCTGCCTTATTGTCAACGCTACTTGACGCAATAATATTCAAGTGCAACCAAAAACCTCACGCCAGGGATATTGATGCCCAGGGTGTCGCCAACCTGCTGTGGGCCATGGCGAAACTGGTGGACAATAGGCAGGAGCGGACACCAGAGCTCAACAAGGCCGTGGCCGCGCTGATGCCACACGTGAACGCACTGAAAGACCAATTTATCCCTCAGCATACCGCCAACCTGCTCTGGGCCATGACCAAACTGGTGGACAACGGGCAGGAGCGAACACCAGAGTTCAAAGAGGCCGTGGCCGTGCTGTTGCCCCATATTAACGCACAGAAAGACCAATTTAATGCCCAGGGTATCGCCAACCTGCTGTGGGCCATGGCGAAACTGGCGGACAACGGGCAGGAGCGAATACCAGAGTTCAAAGAGGCCGTGGCCGTATTGTTGCCCCACGTGAACTCAAAAAAAAACCAATTTATTCCTCAGCATATTGCCAATCTGCTGTGGGCCATGGCAAAACTGGTGGACAACGGGCAGGAACAGACGCCAGAACTCAACGAGGCCGTGGCCGCGCTGTTGCCCCACGTGAACGCACAGAAAGCTAACTTTACACGACAGGAAATCGCCAACCTGCTGTGGGCCATGGCGAAACTGGTGGGCAGTGGGCAGGAGCAAACAGCAGGGCTCAAAGAGGCCGTGGCCGTGCTGTTACCCCTCGTGAACGCTCAGAAAGCTCACTTTAAACCACAGGGTATTGCCAACCTGCTGTGGGCCATGGCGAAACTGGTGGGCAGCGGGCTGGAGCGGGCACCAGGGCTCAAAGAGGCAGTGGCCGCACTGTTGCCCCACGTGAACGCACAGAAAGCTGACTTTACACCACAGGGTATCGCCAACCTGCTGTGGGCAATCGCGAAACTGGTGGACAACGGGCAGGAGCAGACACCAGGGCTCAAACAGGCCGTGGCCGCGTTGTTGCCGCACGTGAACGCACAGAAAGCTCTCTTTAAACCACAGGAAATCGCCAACCTGCTGTGGGCCATGGCGAAACTGGTAGACAACAGGCAGGAACAGACACCAGAACTCAAAGAGGCCATGTTCGCCCTGCTACCGCACGTGAACATACAGAAAGCTCACTTTAAACCACAGGAAATCGCCAACCTGCTGTGGGCCGTAGCAAAACTGGTGGACAACGGTCAGGAGCGGACACCAGAGCTCAACGAGGCCGTGACCGCGCTGTTGCCCCACGTCAACGCACAGAAAGCTAACTTTCAATCACAGAGTATCGCCAACCTGCTGTGGGCCATGGCGAAACTGATGGGCAGTGGGCAGGAGCGGACTCAAGGTCTGAAAGAGACCGTAGCCGCGCTGTTGCCCCACGTCAAAGCACAGAAAGCTAACTTTCAATCACAGAGTATCGCCAACCTGCTGTGGGCCATGGCGAAACTGGTGGATAACGGGCTCAAGCAGACACCAGAACTCAACGAGACCGTGGCCGCGCTGTTGACTCAGGTGAACGCAAACAAAGACCAATTTATTCCCCAGCATATCGCCAACCTGCTGTGGGCCATGGCGAAACTGGGCGAACTCATTGAGCTGGACGTGGTAACATCCACGTTCAAATCGCTTGTCTACCGAATCAGTGGCAACCCTCAGTTCTCTCAGCAAGAGATATTGATGTCCCTTTGGGGAGTAATGGTTTGCTGTGCCAGATTGTCTCTGGACTCCAAAAACAATAACTGGCTTGAAAAGCACATGGATGACCTGTTTACTCGCGTGGAAAATACATCCTCAGACAATGAAGAGGATCAACGCATCATTGCCATGGCCGCAAGTTGGCTTGGCAGAACCTGTTCGGTCGTCCTCCATTACCAGACAATCATTTCAAAAAACCAAGCCGACTTCCGTGATCAACTCAAATCATCTATTCCATCTTTGAAGATCGAAGAAGAAAAGAGTCTGAATTCACTGCCTCCGGTTGACCTGCTACTGCCAGATCACAACATGGTAATTGAAATTCAGGGTCCCTCTCATTACGTGGGTGGTGATTTCAAAACCAGGAAGGGTTCGACTCTGCTGAAAATCGCACTGTTGCAAAAAGCAGGATTTGAGGTCATTGAAATTCCGGTTAACAGGCTTTGCAATCAGGATTTAATGAAACCATACATTGATCAAATAAAGACCAGGATAGGCTTCCCGCCACAGGGGCATGGCTCTGTATCACTTAAAAGAAGGTGGGCAGATGCGGCATACGTTACTGCTGATGACAGGCAACCCTCAGATCCCGGTTATTTAACTGCCGCAGAACATTCAGAGGAGCAAACCGGTAAACCGGCAAAGAGGAAGAAAACAAACAGCCAGTAATCGCCTTCCTCCCATCATCACTCAATAACCTTTTTCACATTTCGGGAAAGAATGCGGGTGTAGAACACTTGTTGCCTATGTATCTCGTCCCGGGTGATTTGAAAATAATGGATTGGTGGCATCAGGATTAGATGTGCTTCCCCAACCGTTTACGTTTACAAACATTCCAGCAAAATGAACTTCTGAAAAGAACCACACTCTGCTTTTTATATTTCCATGAATTAATGAAATATAATTATGGATAGAAGCTCTGCTGGTATCAGTGGTCAATACACAAGATCAGATAATGATTACAACCGAACGAATGGCCATGCTACTTCTTCAAGGCGTGTACAATATAGACATGGCCCAGTAAGACAGCGGGATAATCCCCTCCGCACTACCCCGGGGCGTAATGAATTTTACCACTCTTGCGCTGCACGCCCTTCTCAATATCTACTGCGCCGTTCTGTAAACCATGCTCAAGATTTTAATGCTCTCATTAAACGGGAAATAATGGCTGGTCTGGTGAGTAAATCGAATCGTTTCGGTCATCACTATGATGGGAGAGATCACGGTCTATATGCCAGTTCAATCAAAAAATACACGTCAGCGTCTAAAAGACCGTTAAATCGAGCGGAACAAAGCCAGCTGATGCGTTTGCTGCAAAATTTCACAGCAACACGGAGTTGGAATTGGCGAAGCCTGACGACATCACTTCATTCATTGACTTCAGCCGGTGTTTTTACTCCCCATAAACCCATGCATGAGCGTGTTAAGCGTACTCAGGCTGCCTTACTGTCAACGCTACTTGAGGTAATCATATCCAAGTGCCACCAAAAACCTCACGCCAGGGATATTGATGCCCAGGGTGTCGCCAACCTGCTGTGGGCCATCGCGAAACTGGTGGATAATGGGCAGGAGCGGACACCAGAGCTCAAAGAGGCCGTGGCCGCGCTTTTGCCCAACGTGAAAATACAGAAAGCTAACTTTAAACCACAGGAAATCGCCAACCAGCTGTGGGCCATGGCGAAACTGGTGGACAACGGGCAGGAGCAAACACCAGAGCTCAAAGAGGCCATGGCCACGCTGTTGTCCCACGTGAACATACAGAAAGTTAACTTTAACCCACAGGAAATCGTCAACCTGCTGTGGGCCATGGCGAAACTGGTGGACAACGGGCAGGAACAGACACCAGAACTCAAAGCGGCCGTGGCCGCGCTGTTGCCCCACGTAAAGGCACAGAAAGTTGACTTTAAACCACGGGGTATTGTCAACCTGCTGTGGGCCATGGCGAAACTGCTGGACAACGGACAGGAGGCAACATCAGGGTTCAAAGAGGCCCTGGCCGTTCTGTTGCCCTGCGTGAACGCACAGAAAGCTGACTTTACACCACAGGGTATCGCCAACCTGCTGTGGGCCATGGCGAAACTGGTGGACAACGGGCAGCATCGTACACCAGGGCTCAAACAGACCGTGGCCACGCTGTTGCCCCTCGTGAACGCACAGAAAAACCAATTTATTCCTCAGCATATCACCAACCTGCTGTGGGCCATGGCGAAACTGGCAGGCAGCGGGCAGGAACAAACACCACAGCTCAAAGAGGCTGTGGTCGCGCTGTTGCCCCACGTGAACCCACAGAAAGCTAACTGTAACCCACAGGAAATCACCAACCTGCTGTGGGCCATGGCAAAACTCGTGGACAACGGTCAGGCGCGGACATCAGAGTTCAAAGAGGCAGTGACTGCGCTGTTGCCCCACGTGAACGCACTGAAAGACCAATTTATTCCTCAGCATATCGCCAACCTGCTGTGGGCCATGGCAAAACTGGTGGTCAACGGTCAGGAGCAGACACCAGAGCTCAACGAGGCCGTGGCCGCGCTGTTGCCTCACGTGAACGCACAGAAAGACCAGTTTATTCCTCAGCATATCGCCAACCTGCTGTGGGCCATGGCAAAACTGGTGGACAACGGGCAGGAGCAGACACCAGAGCTCAACGAGGCCGTGGCCGTGCTGTTGCCTCACGTGAACGCACAGAAAGACCAGTTTATTCCTCAGCATATCTCCAACCTGCTGTGGGCCATGGCGAAACTGGTGGACAACGGTCAGGAGCAGACACCAGAGTTCAACGAGGCCGTGGCCGCGCTGTTGCCCCTCGTTAACGCACAGAAAGATAACTTTAAATCACAGGCTATCGGCAACCTGCTGTGGGCCATGGCAAAACTGGGCGAACTCGTTGACCTGAACATGGTTACCTCTACGTTCGAATCGCTTGTCTACCGGATCAGTGACAATCCTCAGCTTTCTCAGCAAACGATATTGATGTCCCTCTGGGGAGTAATGGTATGCTGTGCCAGGTTGTCTCAGGTCTCCGATGCCAACAAAAATTACTGGCTTGAAAAGCACATGGATGATCTGTTTACTCGCCTGCAAAATACATCCCCGGACAATAAAGAGGATCAATCCATTATGACCATGGCAGCAAGTTGGCTTGACAGAGCGTGTCCGGTCGTTCCCCATTACCAGACAATTGTTTCAAAACGTCAATCCGACTTCTGCAATCAACTCCAATCATGCATTCCATCATTGAGGATTGAAGAAGAAAAGAGTCTGAATTCATTACCTCCGGTTGACCTGCTACTGCCAGATCACAACATGGTGATTGAAGTTCAGGGACCGTCTCATTACGTGGGTGGTGATTTCAAAACCAGAAATGGTTCGACTCTGCTGAAAATCGCACTGTTGCAAAAAGCAGGATTTGAGGTCATTGAAATTCCGGTTAACAGGCTCTTGAGTCAGTATTTAATGAAACCATACATTGATCAAATAAAGACCAGGATAGGCTTACCGCCTCCGGGGCATGGCTCTGTATCACTTAAAAGAAGCTGGGCAGATGAGGCATACGTTACTGCTGATAAAGGCAGGCAACCCTCAGATTATGGTTACTTAACCGCCGAAGAACATTCAGAAGAGCAAACCGGCAAACCAGGAAAGAGGAAGAAAACAACCAGCCAGTAATCGCCTTCCTACCATCATGACTCAAGAACCGTTGTCACATTCCGGGAAGGAATGCCAGTGTTGAACACCTGTTGCCCATACATCTCGACCCGGATGATTTGAAAATAACGGATTGATGGCATCAGGAGTAGGTGTATTTCGCCAGCCGTTTACGTTTACCAACATTCCAGCAAAATGAACTTATGAAAAGAACCACAGTCTACTTTTTATATTTCCATGAATTAATGAAATATAATTATGGATAGAAGCTCTGCTGGTATCAGTGGTCAATACACAAGATCAGATAATGATTACAACCAACCGAATGACCATGCCGCTTCTTCAAGGCGTGTGCAATATAGACATGGTACAGTCAGACAGTGGGATAATACCCCACGCACTACCCCGGGGCGTAATAAATTTTACCGTTCTTCTGGCGTATGCCCTTCTCAACATCTACAGTGCCGTTCAGCAAACCCTGCTCAAGATTTTAATGCGCTCATCAAACAGGAAATAATGGATGATCTGGTGAGTAAATCGGATCGTTTCGGTAATCGCTATGATGGGAGAAATCACGGCCTGTATGCCAATTCAATTAAAAAATACACATCAGCTGCTAAAAGACCGTTAAATCGAGCTGAACAAAGCCAGCTGATACGTTTGCTGCAAAATTTTACCGTAACACGGCGTTGGGACTGGCGAAGCCTGACGACCACAATTCATTCATTTACTTCAGCGGGTGTTTTTACCCCCCATACACCCATGGATGAGCGTGTCAAGCTTACTCAAGCTGCCTTATTGTCAACGCTACTTGATGCAATAATATTTAAATGCAACCAAACACCTGAGGACAGGGATATTGATGCCCGGGGAATCGCCAACCTGCTGTGGGCCATGGCGAAACTGGTGGACAACGGGCAGGAGCAAAGACTGGAGCTCAACGAGGCGGTGGCCGCGCTGTTGCCTCACATGAACTCACAGAAAGCTAACTTTAATCCACAGGAAACCACCAACCTGCTGTGGGCCATGGCGAAACTGGTGGACAACGGGCAGAAGCAGACGCCAGAAATCAAAGAGGCCGTGGCCGCGCTGCTGCCCCGGGTGAACGCACAGAAAGACCAATTTATTCCTCAGCATATCTCCAACCTGCTGTGGGCCATGGCGAAACTGATGGACAACGGGCATGAGTGGACACAAGAGCTCAAAGAGGCCGTGGCGGCGCTGTTACCCCACGTGAACGTCCAGAAAGACCAATTTATTCCTCAGCATATCGCCAACCTGCTGTGGGCCATGGCGAAACTGGTGGACAACGAACAGGAGCCGACACCAAGGCTTAACGAGGCCGTGGCCACGCTGATGCCCTGCGTGAACGTACAGAAAGCCAACTTTAAACCACAGGAAATCGCCAACCTGCTGTGGGCCATGGCGAAACTGGCGGACAACCGACAGGAGCAGACACCAGGGCTCAAAGAGGCCCTGGCCGCGCTACTGCCCCACGTGAACGCACACAAAGCTAACTTTAAACCACAGGAAATCGCCAACCTGCTGTGGGCCATGGCGAAACTGGTGGACAACGGACAGGAACAAACACCAGAACTCAAAGAGACCGTGGCCGCGCTGTTGCCCCACGTAAACGCTCTGAAAGCTGACTTTAAACCACAGGGTATTGTCAACCTGCTGTGGGCCATGGCGAAACTGCTGGACAACGTACAGGAGCCGACATTAGGGTTCAAAGAGGCCTTGGCCGTGCTATTGCCCCACGTGAACGCACAGAAAGCTAACTTTAAACCACAGGCAATCGCCAACCTGCTGTGGGCCATGGCGAAACTGGCGGACAACCGACAGGAGCAGACACCAGGGCTCAAAGAGGCCCTGGCCGCGCTACTGCCCCACGTGAACGCACACAAAGCTAACTTTAAACCACAGGAAATCGCCAACCTGCTGTGGGCCATGGCGAAACTGGTGGACAACGGCCAGGAGCGAACACCAGAGCTCAACGAGGCTGTGGTCGCACTGCTACCCCACGTGAACGCACAGCAAGCTAATTTTAACCCACAGGAAATCGCCAACCTGCTGTGGGCAATGACGAAACTGGTAGACAACGGGCAGGAGCAGACACCAGAGCTCAAAGAGGCTGTGGCCGCGCTGTTGCCCCACGTGAACGCACAGAAAGACCAATTTAGTGCCCTGGCTATTGCCAACCTGCTGTGGGCCATGGCGAAACTGGTGGACAACGGGCAGAAGCAGACACCAGAACTCAACGAGACCGTGGCCGCGTTGTTGCCCCACGTGAACGCACAGAAAAACCAATTCACTCCTCAGCATATCACCAACCTGCTGTGGGCCATGGCGAAACTGGTGGACAACGGGCAGGAGCGGACACCAGGTCTCAAAGAGGCCGTGGCCGCGTTGTTGCCCCACGTGAACGCACAGAAAGCTCACTTTACACCACAGGGTATCGCCAATCTGCTGTGGGCCATAGCGAAACTGGTGGACAACGGGCAGAAGTGGTCACCAGAGCTCAACGATGCCGTGGCCGCGCTGTTGCCCCACGTGAACGCAAACAAAGACCAATTTATTCCTCAGCATATCGCCAACCTGCTGTGGGCCATGGCGAAACTGGTGGACAACGGACAGGAGCGGACACCAGAGCTCAACGAGGCCCTGGCCGCGCTGTTGCCCCACGTGAACGCACAGAAAGACCAATTTATTCCTCAGCATATCGCCAACCTGCTGTGGGCCATGGCGAAACTGGGCGAACTCATTGATCTGGACGTGGTAACATCCACGTTCAAATCGCTTGTCTGCCGAATCAGTGGTAACCCTCAGTTCTCTCAGCAAGAGATATTGATGTCCCTTTGGGGAGTAATGGTATGCTGTGCCAGGTTGTTTCTGGTCTCCAATGCCAATAAAAATCACGTGTTTGAAAAGCACATGGATGATCTCTTTACTCGCCTGCAAAATACATCCCCGGACAATAAAGAGTATCAATCCATTATGACCATGGCCGCAAGTTGGCTTGGCAGACCGTGTCCGGTCGTCCCCCATTACCAGACAATGAGTTCAAAACCTCAATCCGACTTCCGCGAACAACTCCTATCATGCTTTCCCTCTTTGCAGATTGAAGAAGAAAAGAGTCTGAACTCACTGCCTCCGGTTGACCTGCTACTGCCAGATCACAACATGGTGATTGAAGTTCAGGGACCGTCTCATTACGTGGGTGGTGATTTCAAGACCAGGAAGGGTTCGACTCTGCTGAAAATCGCACTGCTGAGAAAATCAGGATTTGAGGTCATTGAAATTCCGATTAACATGCTCTTGAGTCAGTATTTAATGAAACCATACATTGATCAAATAAAGACCAGGATAGGCTTCCCGCCACAGGAGCATGGCTCTGTATCACTGAAAAGAAGGTGGGCAGATGAGGCATACGTTACTGCTGATAAAGGCAGGCAACCCTCAGATCATGGTTACTTGACTGCCGAAGAACATTCAGATGAGCAACCCGGTAAACCCGCAAAGAGGAAGAAAACAACCAGCCAGTAATTGCCTTCCTCGCATCATGACTCAAGAACAGTTTTCACATTCCGGGGAGGAATGTCAGTGTTGAACACCTGTTGCCCATACATCTCGCCTCGGATGATTTGAAAATAATGGATTGGTGGCATCAGGAATAGATGTATCTCCCCAACTGTTTATGTTTATAAACGTTTCAGCAAAATGAACTTCTGAACAAAACAGCAGTCTGCTTTTTATATTTTCATGAATTAATGAAATATAATTATGGATAGAAGCTCTGCGGGTATCAGTGGTCAATACACAAGATCAGATAATGATTACAACCAACCGAATGACCATGCCGCTTCTTCAAGGCGTGGGCAATATAGATATGGCACAGTCGAACAGTGGGATAATCCCCTCCGTACTACCCCGGGGCGCAACGAATTTTACCACTTGTCTGACGCATGCTCTTCTCAAAATCTAATGTTCCGCTCAGTGAACTCTGCTCAAGATTTCAATGCCCTCATTAAACAAGAATTAATGGAGGGTCTGGTGAGGAAATCGGATCGTTTCGGTCATCGCTATGATGGAAGAAATCACGGTCAATATGCCAGTTCAATTAAAAAATACACGTCAGCTGCTAAAAGACCGTTAAATCGAGCTGAACAAAGCCAGCTGATGCGTTTGCTGCAAAATTTCACGGCAACGCGGAGCTGGAATTGGCGAAGCCTGACAACAACACTGCACTCATTTACTTCAGCGGGTGTTTTTACCCCTCATAGACCCTTGGATGAGCGTGTTAAGCTTACTCAGGCTGCCTTACTGTCAACGCTGCTTGATGCAATCATATTCAAGTGCAACCAAAAACCTGAAGCCAGGGATATTGGTGCTCAGGAAATCACTAACCTGCTGTGGGCCATGGCGAAACTGGTGGACAACGGACAGGAGCGGACGCCAGGGCTCAAAGAGGCCGTGGCAGCGCTGTTGCCCCACGTGAAAGCACAGAAAGACCAATTTAAGCCCCAGGGGGTCGCCAACCTGCTGTGGGTCATGGCGAAAATGGTGGATAACGGGCAGGAGCAGACGCGAGAGCTCAATGAGGCTGTGGTTGCGCTGTTGCCCTGCGTGAACGCACAGAAAGCTCACTTTAAACCACAGGAAATCACCAACCTTCTGTGGGCCATGGCAAAACTGGTGGACAACGGGCAGGAGCGGACACCAGGGCTCAAAGAGGCCGTGGCCGCGTTGTTGCCCCATGTGAATGCTCAGAAAGCTAACTTTACACCACAGGGAATCGCCAACCTGCTATGGGCCATGGCAAAACTGGTGGACAACGGGCAGGAACGGACGCCAGAGCTCAATGATGCAGTGGCCGCGCTGTTGCCCCATGTAAACGCACAAAAAGCTCATTTTAAACCCCAGGAAATCGCCAGCCTGCTGTGGGCCATGGCGAAACTGGTGGACATTGGCCAGCAGCATACACCAGGGTTCAACGAGCCCGTGGCCGCGCTGTTGCCCTACGTGAACGCACAAAAAAACCAATTTAACCCTCAGCATATCGTCAACCTGCTGTGGGCCATGGCGAAATTGGTGGACAACGGCCAGCAGCAGAAACCAGAGTTCAACGAGACCGTAGTCGCGCTGTTGCCCCAAGTAAAAGCACATAAAGACCGGTTTAATACCCAGAGTATTGCCAACCTGCTGTGTGCCATGGCGAAATTGGTGGACAACGGCCAGCAGCAGACACCAGGGCTCAAAGAGGCTGTGGCCGTGCTGTTGACCAACGTGAACGCACAGAATGACCAATTTAATGTCCAGGGTGTCGCCAAGCTGCTGTGGGCCATGGCGAAACTGGTGGACAACGGGCAGGAGCAGACACCAGAGCTCAAAGTGGCCGTGGCCGCGCTGTTGCCCCAAGTAAAAGTATATAAAGACCGGTTTAATGCCCAGGGTATTGCCAACCTGCTGTGGGCCATGGCGAAACTGGTGGACAACGGGCAGGAGCAAACACCAGAACTCAAAGAGGCCGTGGCCGCGCTGTTGCCCCACGTGAACGCACAAAAAGACCAATTTATTCCCCAGGGTATCGCCAACCTGCTGTGGGCCATGGCGAAACTGGTGGACAAAGTGCAGGAGCCGACACCAGGGCTCAAAGAGGCTGTGGCCGCGCTGTTGCCCCACGTGAACGCACAGAAAGACCAATTTAATGCCCTGGGAATCACCAACCTGCTGTGGGCCATGGCGAAACTGGTGGACAACGGGCAGGAACAGACACCAGAATTCAACGAGACCGTGGCCGCGCTGTTGCCCCACGTGAACGCACAGAAAGCTAACTTTACACCACAGGCAATCACCAACCTGCTGTGGGCCATGGCCAACTGGTGGACAACGGGCAGGAGCGCACAGCAGAGCTCAAAGAGGCTGTGGTCGTGTTGTTGCCCCTCGTGAACTCACAGAAAGCAAACTTTACACCACAGGGTATCGCCAACCTGCTGTGGGCCATGGCGAAACTGGTGGACAACGGGCAAAAGCAAACACCAGGGCTCAACGAGGCCGTGGCCGCGCTATTGCCCCACGTGAACGCACAGAAAGCTAACTTTACACCACAGGCAATCACCAACCTGCTGTGGGCCATGGCGAAACTGGTGGACAACGGGCAGGAGCGCACAGCAGAGCTCAAAGAGGCTGTGGCCGCGCTGTTGCCCCACGTGAACGCACAGAAAACTAATTTTAAACCACAGGAAATCGCCAACCTGCTGTGGGCCATGGCGAAACTGGTGGACAACGGGCAGGAGTGGTCACCAGGGCTCAACGATGCCGTGGCCGCGCTTTTGCCCCACGTGAACGCAAACAAAGACCAATTTATTCCTCAGCATATCGCCAACCTGCTGTGGGCCATGGCGAAACTGGTGGACAACGGACAGGAGCGGACGCCAGGGCTCAAAGAGGCCGTGGCCTCGCTGTTGCCCCACGTGAACGCAAACAAAGACCAATTTATACCTCAGCATATCGCCAACCTGCTGTGGGCCATGGCTAAACTGGGCGAACTCATTGAGCTGGACGTGGTAACATCCACGTTCAAATCGCTTGTCTACCGAATCAGTGACAACCCTCAGCTCTCTCAGCAAGGGGTATTGATGTCTCTCTGGGGAGTAATGGTATGCTGTGCCAGGTTGTCTTTAGTCTCCAATACCAATAAAAATAATTGGCTTGAAAAGCACATGGATGACCTGTTTACTCGCTTTGAAAATATATCCCCGGATAATGAAGAGGATCAATCCATCATTGCCATGGCCGCAAGTTGTCTTGGGAGACCGTGTCCGGTCGTCCCCCATTACCAAACAACCATTTCAAAACTTCAATCCGACTTCCTCGATCAACTCCAATCATGCATTCCATCTTTGAAGATTGAAGAAGAAAAGAGTCTGAACTCATTACCTCCGGTTGACCTGGTATTGCCAGATCACAACATGGTGATTGAAATTCAGGGTCCCTCTCATTACGTGGGTGGTGATTTCAAAACCAGGAATGGTTCGACTCTGCTGAAAATCGCACTGTTGCAAAAAGCAGGATTTGAGGTCATTGAAATTCCGGTTAACATGCTCTCGAATCAGGATTTAATAAAACCATACATTAATCAAATAAAGACCAAGATAGGCTTCCCGCCACAGGAGCATGGCTCTGTATCACTTAAAAGAAGGCGGGCAGATGAGGCATACGTTACTGCTGATAAAGGCAGGCAACCCTCAGATCACGGTTACTTAACTGCAGAAGAACATTCAGAGGAGCAAACCGGTAAACCCGCAAAAAGGAAGAAAACAAACAGCCAGTAATTGCCTTCCTCCTATCATGAGTCAAGATCCGTTTTCACATGCCGGAAAGGAATGTCAGTGTTGAACACCTTTTGCCCGGATGATTTGAAAATAACGGATTGATGACATCAGGAGTAGATGTGTTTCCCCAACCGTTTACGCTTATAGACATTTCATCAAAATGAACTTTTGAACAAAACAGCAGTCTGCTTTTTATATTTTCATGAATTAATGAAATATAATTATGGATAGAAGCTCTGCTGGTATCAGTGGTCAATACACAAGATCAAATAATGATTACAACCAACCAAATGACCATGCCGCTTCTTCAAGGCGTGGGCGATATAGGCATACCACAGTCAGACAATGGGATAATACCCTCCGCACAGCCCCGGGGCGTAATGAATTTTACCACTCTTCTGCCGCATGCCCTTCTCAAAATCTAATGTTCCGATCAGTGAACCCTGCTCAAGACTTCAATGCCCTCATTAAACAAGAAGTAATGGATGATCTGGTGAGTAAATCGTATCGTTTCGGACATCGCTATGATGGGAGAAATCACGGTCAATATGCCAGTTCAATTAAAAAATACACGTCAACTGCTAAAAGACCGTTAAATCGAGCGGAACAAAGCGAGCTGATCAGTTTGCTGCAAAATTTCACAGCAACGCGGAGCTGGAATTGGCGAAGCCTGACGACAACAATGCATTCATTGACTTCAGCAGGTGTTTTTACCCCTCATAAACCCATGGATGAGCGTGTCAGGCTTACTCAAGCTGCCTTATTGTCAACGCTACTGGATGCAATAATATTTAAATGCAACCAAACACCTGGAGACAGGGATATTGATGCCCGGGGAATCGCCAACCTGCTGTGGGCCATGGCAAAACTGCCGAACAATGGGCAGGAGCAGAGACTGGAGCTCAACGAGGCTGTGGCCGCGCTGTTGCCTCACATAAACTCACAGAAAGCTAACTTTAAACCACAGGGTATTGTCAACCTGTTGTGGGCCATGGCGAAACTGGTGGACAACGGGCAGAAGCAGACACCTGAGCTCAAAGAGGCCGTGGCCGCGCTGCTGCCCCGGGTGAACGCACAGAAAGACCAATTCAATCCTCAGCATATCGCCAACCTGCTGTGGGCCATGGCGAAACTGGTAGGCAGCGGGCAGGAGCGGACACCAGAGTTCAACAAGGCTATGGCCGCCCTGCTACCCCACGTGAACGCACAGAAAGCTAACTTTAACCCACAGGAAATCACCAACCTGCTGTGGGCCCTGGTAAAACTCGTGGACAACGGACAGGCGTGGACACCAGAGTTCAAAGAGGCGGTGGCTGCGCTGTTGCCCCACGTGAACGCACAGAAAGACCAGTTTTTTCCTCAGCATATCGCCAACCTGCTGTGGGCCATGGCGAAACTGGCGGACAAAGTGCATGAACAGACACCAGGGCTCAAAGAGGCTGTGGCCGCACTGTTGCCCCACGTGAACGCTCAGAAAGACCATTTTAAAGCACAGGGTGTCACCAACCTGCTATGGGCCATGGCGAAACTGG